>NZ_LZHP01000068.1:0-96423 GCF_001690605.1 Gilliamella sp. Nev6-6
TTTACCCCACCTACTAGCTAATCCCATATGGGTTCATCAAATGGCGCATGGCCCAAAGGTCCCATGCTTTGGTCTCTCAACTTTATGCGGTATTAGCAGTCGTTTCCAACTGTTGTCCCCCTCCATTCGGCAGATCCCCATACTTTACTCACCCGTCCGCCACTCGTCATCAAGTGCAAGCACTCATGTTACCGTTCGACTTGCATGTGTTAAGCCTGCCGCCAGCGTTCAATCTGAGCCATGATCAAACTCTTCAATTTAAAGTTTGATGCTCAATAACTGTCTCTGACATATTCAAATGAATCTTCAGTGTCACTTATCAAGACTTAATTTTTAAGTCCATAGACTTTTCATTCTTCGTCTCGCAAGTGCCCACACAGATTGTCTGTTTCTTCTTTTTAAAGAGCTGACAGCCTTTTTAAATCAACTAACTTTTCGTTAATTTACTTCGCTGTCTCAAGGGTTGAGTATGTTACGCATTTCACTTGCCCACGTCAACCCCCTATTTCATAAAATTCTTTCTTTTCATTTCAAATGAATATTTTTTAGTCAAAATACAAGGTTAGAAGGTTATTTTTAGCTGATTAATTGCATTAACCGCTTTTTTAATTGCTTCTTCTACTGTTGCTGCTTTAGCTAAAGCAACTCCCATTCGTCTTATTCCGTTAACTTCAGATTTACCAAATAAGCGTAAATCAGTACCTGGAACATTTAATACTTTGTCCAAATTAGAAAAAGTAATGTGATCAGAGTTACCATTTGCTAACAATACCGCTGATGCACTTGGACCATATTGCTCAATTAAAGGTATTGGTAATCCTAAAATAGCTCTAGCATGCAATGCAAACTCTGAGATGTTTTGTGATATTAATGTAACCATACCTGTATCATGTGGTCTTGGTGATACTTCACTAAACCAAACCTGATCGCCTTTAACAAACAGCTCTACACCAAATACCCCATATCCCCCCAAAGCTTCGGTTATCTTCATAGCGATATTTTTAGCTAAACATAATGCATTAGCTGACATCTGCTGCGGTTGCCAAGATTCTCGATAGTCGCCTTTTTCTTGACGGTGGCCAATAGGTTCACAATATAAAACCCCGTTAATATGCCTAACAGTTAATAGCGTAATTTCATAATCAAAATCAACAAAACCTTCAATAATAACTTTACCCCTACCTGCACGGCCACCTTCTTGTGCATATTTCCATGAAGATTCAATATCAGCTTCACTTCTTACTAAAGATTGCCCTTTTCCCGAAGAACTCATTACAGGTTTAACTAAACAAGGGAAACCTATTTCTTTAACTGCAAGCTTATACTCGGCTTCATTTAATGCAAAACGATATGGTGAAGTTGGCAATTTGAGTTCTTCTGCGGCTAAACGACGTATACCTTCACGGTTCATGGTTAATTGCGTCGCTTTAGCTGTAGGAATAACTACAAATCCTTCTTTTTCTAATTCTAATAAAGTATCGGTGGCTATTGCTTCTATTTCAGGAACAATATAATTAGGTTTTTCTATCTCAATAATTTTTCTAAGCTCATCACCGTCTAGCATATTAATAATATGAGAACGATGTGCAACTTGCATAGCTGGCGCATTAGCATAACGATCAACAGCAATAACTTCACACCCAAAACGCTGCAATTCAATGACAACCTCTTTGGCTAATTCACCTGCACCACAAAGTAATACCTTTGTTGCACTTAATGATAATGGTGTTCCTATTTTTGCCATAATATTCTCTTATAGATTTATATCACTGTATTTTAATTAATAAGCTTAAAATAAAAATCGGGATAATTATCCCGATTTTTCTCAATTTAAAATTATACTGAATATGGATCTCGTAAAATCATAGTTTCACTTCGATCTGGCCCTGTTGAAATAATATCAATTGGTGTTTCGGTTAGTTCTTCAATCCGTTTTATATAGGCTTTCGCTGCTTGTGGTAAAGCATCATAACTTTTAACACCAAAAGTTGATTCACTCCAGCCTGGCATTGACTCATACACAGGCTTAACTAAGCCCCACTCTTCAGCAGACGCTGGAGCATTTTTTATCACATCTCCATTTGGTAATTGATAACCAATGCAGATCTTAACCTCTTTAAGCCCATCTAGCACGTCGAGTTTAGTTAAACAAAATCCAGATACAGAATTAAGTTGTACCGCTTTGCGAACAGCAACTGCATCAAGCCATCCTGTACGACGACGACGGCCTGTTGTTGCCCCAAATTCATTACCTTGCTTACAAAGGTACTCTCCTGTTTCATCAAATAATTCCGTTGGGAATGGACCAGCACCAACTCGTGTAGAATAAGCTTTAACAATACCTAATACATAGCCAACGTAACGTGGGCCAAAACCAGATCCCGTTGCTACGCCACCAGCGGTGGTATTAGAAGAGGTAACAAAAGGATAAGTACCATGATCGATATCAAGTAATGTACCTTGTGCACCTTCAAACATAATTCTCTCACCTTTTTTGCGTGCATCTTCTAAAAGAGAGGGAATATCAGCAATCATAGAAACTAAAATATCTGCTATTGCCAATGTATCATTTAGAACTTTTTGATAATCGACTGCTTCTGCTTTGTAGTAATTAACTAATTGAAAATTATGATACTCCATAACTTCTTGTAATTTTTCAGCGAAAGCTTGGCGATCACGTAAATCACCAACTCGAAGCCCGCGCCGAGCTACTTTGTCTTCGTAAGCAGGGCCAATACCACGCCCTGTTGTTCCAATTGCTTTGCTACCACGGGCTTTTTCCCGAGCTTGGTCTAACGCAATATGGTAAGGTAAAATTAAAGGACATGATTCAGAAATAAGGAGCCTGTCTTTAACAGGAATACCGCTATTTTCTAGCTCTTTCATTTCTTTCATTAAAGCATCAGGGCAAAGTACTACACCATTTGCAATAATACTTATCACATCATTGCGTAAAATTCCTGATGGAATTAAATGTAATACTGTTTTTTCACCATTAATCACTAATGTATGACCAGCATTATGCCCACCTTGATAACGAACAACATATTTTGCTTTTTCTGTGAGTAAATCAACAACTTTACCTTTGCCTTCATCACCCCATTGTGTACCTAGCACAACAACATTATTACTCATAGATTATTTATCTCATTCTGTTATTTATTAGATTTTAATTTCATATATTGAAAAAATTGACTATCAGGATTAATGACCAAAATATCATGACCTGTAAAGCTTTGTTCGTAAGCTTTTAAACTACGAATAAAACTAAAAAACTCCATATCTTTACCAAAAGCATCAGCATAAAGTTTAGCTGCATTTGCATCACCTTCACCACGAATAGATCGAGATTGGCGTTCAGCTTCAGATAAAATCTTTGTAACTTCTAGTGTAGTCTCTGCTCGTATTTCATCAGCCTTTTTAACCCCTTGGAAACGTTGGTTTTGTGCGACAACTTTCCGAGCTGCTTTCATTTTTTCATAAATTGAATTAGATATTTCCTGAGGAAAATTAACTTTCTTTATACGGACATCAATGACTTCAACACCAAAAGATCTCATACTAGTTTTATTATTTTCAGAATCTTTTTCAACCTCGCTAATAGTCTCTTCAATAGATTCACTTTTGACCGCTTCTTGTGCTGTGCCATTTAAAGCATCTTTTACACGTGTCATAATAGAATTGCGAGAGTTATTATTGGTGTCATTAATAATATCAACGATATCTAATTTACCCACTTCGGCTCTTAAACGGCCATTTAACCGAGCAAGCAATAGGTTTTCAACACTATTACCGCCCGCAATAGTTTCATAGTACCGATTAAAATCAACAATCTTCCATTGTACAAAATAATCAATAACTAAATCTTTATTTTCACGTGTTATAAACTTTTGTTCCTTACCAACATTATCAGAACTATTTGTTGTTTGAATTTTAGAATCAACAACTTTTACATTATCCATCCCAGGGATTTTAAAATGTAATCCAGGATCTGATAATCTTATAATTTTATTAAATCGTAAAACTATACCCCTAGTTCCTTCTTCAATAACATAAGCACTAGAAAAAAACACACCAATTAAAATAAATATTATAGGAATCAATAACTTGCGCATACTTTCTCCTTATCTTCCCATAAATCGCGCAGTTCGCGTACTATTGCTGGTGCTAATGGTATTATTTGTATTACTATTAACCTCTTTTGATAATTCTTGTGTCGTCTGAGGTTGATGTTTTATTGTTTCAGAAGAGAGCACCATATTAGAATTATATTCACTATTTTCATTTAATAACACCGTTGGTTCAGAATGCTTTTCATTTGTATCTTTCAATAGTTGCTCTAGAGGTAATATCATTAAATTTCCGCTTTTATCATTAACCAAAATTTTTTTCGTTTTAGCCAATACTCTTTCCATAGTTTCAATATATAAGCGTTCTTTAGTAATTTCTGGTGCAGCCTTATATTGTGGTAAGATTTTTTCAAAACGAGCGACATCACCAGCAGCTTCAAGTTCTACTTTAACTTTATAAGCATTTGCATCTGCTAGAATTCTTGCAGAACGACCTTCTGCTTGTTGAACTTGCTTAACTTTTTCAGCAACCGCTTTATTTATTTCACGCTTTTTATCTTCTTGAGCATTCATTGCATCGTTAAAAGCTTCTTGTACAGCTTCAGGAGGACGAGCTGATTGGAAATTAAGATCCACTATACTAATTCCCATATCATAATGATTAATCACATTAACCAACTCATCTTTAGTGCGAGTTTCTAATGCGGAACGCCCATCAGTTAAAATATCATCCATACTTGAGCTGCCTACTTCTGTGCGTAAAGCACTATCTGCAGCTTGTTGTAGACTGTCTTTAACATTAGTGACTTTAAATAAATATTTTATAGGATCGTTGATACGATATTGTACATTCATCTCAACAAAGACCAAATTTTGATCTGTTGTTATCATAAACCCATTTACATTAAAATTGTGCGTACCTTGTGTATCAACTTTATACACTTTGTCAATTAATGGTGGACTCCAATTTAATCCAGGTTGAATAATTTCGGGCTGAACTTGACCAAATCGGGTAATAACACCACGTTCGCTTTGATTAATAGTGTAAAACCCATTCCCTCCCCAAATAAGAGCAAGAACAATTATTATAGCACCAACAATTTTCGACGCATCCATCGGTAATTTAATGCCTGATGAACCGTTATTATGGTTACCTGAATTACTTTTCTTTAAGAGGTCTTTAATTTTATCAAATAAATCACCTAATGAATTATTGGGTGTTTTTTTGTTATTGCCTCCCCATGGATCATTATCTTGTCCGTTATTTCCGGGCTGATTCCACGCCATATATTATATGCTCCATTTAACAATTAGTTATTATTTTGCTTATTGATTAAGTATAACAGATCTGGTTCTTGTTTACAGAGGCGATTCCATTCAATAGAGGGAATTCTCACATCTAAATGAAAACTACCATCCTCATTAATAAGTTCATGTTCAACCGCATTTAACTGATATAAACGGCTCCTTAGTTTTGCTAAGCAAGCTGGCAAGCTTAAATGGCAAACTTGAATTTGCTTAGCTAATCTTTCTTTCAAAGCAATAAATAATTGATCTAATCCTAAACCATTTTGTGCAGAAACCCAAACTCGAATTGGCATACCATTTTCATCTCGATCAATACCTGGTTGTTTACCCTCAATTAAATCGATTTTGTTCATAACGAGTAATGTTGGTATTTCGTGAGCATCAATTTCAAGCAAGACTTCATCAACAGCATGCATATTATCCAATAAATTAGGATCCGCTGCGTCAACAACATGTAATAATAAAGTGGCTTCTTGAGTTTCAAGTAGTGTTGCTTTAAAAGCCGCAATAAGATCATGTGGCAAGTGACGAATAAAACCGACCGTATCCGCTAAAACAACTTCACCAACATCATCAACAACGATTCGTCGCAGCGTTGGATCGAGTGTAGCAAATAACTGATTAGCAGCATATACATCAGCCTTTGTTAAGGCATTAAATAGTGTCGATTTTCCGGCATTTGTGTAACCAACTAAAGATATTGTTGATAGATCAGCTTTATTTCTTGACTGACGATTTTGATTTCGCTGTTTTTCAACTTTAGCCAACCTTGATAAAATTAATTGAATACGATGGCGAATCAATCGTCTATCAGTTTCTAATTGAGTTTCACCAGGACCACGTAAGCCAATACCACCTTTTTGCCGTTCTAGATGAGTCCAACCTCGCACTAATCGTGTCGAAAGATGTTGTAACTGAGCTAGCTCAACTTGCAATTTACCTTCATGCGTTCTAGCTCGTTGGGCAAAAATATCAAGAATTAATCCTGTTCTATCCACAACGCGGCATTTACATAGTTGTTCTAAGTTACGTTCTTGAGAAGGAGTTAAAGTATGATTGACTAAAATAACAGAAGCATCGAGTTGTTTAACTTTTTCAGCTATTTCTTGTGCTTTACCTTCACCAATGAAATATTTGGCTTGCGGCGATTTTCTTGAGGTCGTCACAATATCGAGAATCTCTATTCGAGCAGAAGAAACTAATACTTCAAACTCTTTAAGATCCTCAATATTGCTTTCTTGAGGGAAAAATACATGGACTAATAAGGCAGTCTCACCGCCTTTATATCGCTCAAACAATCAGAATCTCCACTGAAATATCAGCTTTCACTTCCCTCTTCAGGCTGAGATACGAGTCCAGAAATAGGTCTAGAAGGTACGACCGTCGAAATGGCATGTTTATATACCATTTGGCTTACAGTATTTTTTAGCAAAATAACAAACTGATCGAATGATTCAATTTGCCCTTGTAGCTTAATACCATTAACTAAATAGATTGATACAGGAATATGCTCTCGACGAAGCAAATTTAAATAAGGATCTTGTAATGACTGCCCTTTTGACATAAGTTTATCCTTTAAAAAGTAATTATATGAAGATAAAATAAATACACTTATAAATAATCAATGTATTTTTACATACTATTTCAGATACATCTAGTATCTACCAAAATAACATAAAAAGCACTTCTCTTGAACCAATCATATAAAATTTATGCACAAATAACTAAATTTTTAATAAATTTAAACCAAAAATATAAAAAAAACACAAAAAATAGATAATTTTTTTGCATAAATTTATCTATGTTACAATTATATACTATAAACCACTATGAAGATTACTAATCATAATATTTTTTGGAAAATTGAATCCATATTATCATTATTTAACCATGTAATAGGTTGCTTCCAACCACGAAGCCAAGTGATTTGTCTTTTCGCTAATTGTCGTGTAGCACAAATACCTTTAAATATCATTTCATCATAACTTATATCACCATTTAAATATTCCCACATCTGCCGATAGCCGACACAACGAATAGCGGGCAAATTTAAATGCAAATCAGATCGTTGCATAAGCGCTTTTACTTCATTCTCAAATCCTTGATCTAACATCTGTAAAAAACGCTGCTCAATACGCTCATGTAACTGTGCCCGATCTTGCGGCATAATAGCAAACTGCATAATATCATAAGGTAATGCTTCACCGCTTTCTTTTGTCAGTTCCGTTAGACTCTTACCCGAGATTAAATAGACTTCTAAAGCACGATTAAGGCGCTGTGGATCGTTAGGATGAATTCTTTCAGCTGAAATTGGATCGATTTTCTTAAGTTCTTCGTGGATCGCTTGCCAACCTAATTTATTGGCTTTTTCTTCTATTTGTTCACGAATTTCATAATTGGCAGCAGGAAGCGGTGAAAGGCCTTCAATCAAAGCCTTAAAGTAAAGCATTGTTCCACCAACTAACAATGGAATCCGACCTTCTTTTAAGGTTTTTTCAATTTCAACAATGGCATCATGCCTAAAATTTGCTGCTGAGTAGCTCTCTGCTGGATCACAAATATCAATTAGTTTATGCGGGTATTTTTGTTGCTCTTCTTGAGTTGGTTTTGCTGTTCCAATGTTCATGCCACGATAAATAAGTGCAGAATCGACACTAATAATATCAATTGGATAACGATCATAAAGCGCCATAGCAAATGCGGTTTTACCCGATGCCGTTGGTCCCATTAACGAAATAATTTTTGGTTTATTCATAATAAAATTGATTGAGTTAGAGATTGCATATCTATTGGATATAAAAATGATTCTTGTTGTAACAAATTAATATCTATCTGCTCTAACTGTGCTAATAATTGAATTACCTTAGATCCTCCCCAAACCTCAGTACAACTATCACAGTACTGGTTAGCTAACCAAGCAGCAATTTGAGTTGGATTGAATACTTCCTTTTCAGATGATGAGATAAAACTAATTAAAGCAGGTAAAATTTGTTGCCAGTTCATTGCTCGCAACATTTTAGGCACGTTTTGTAAATACAATTTAGCTTTATCAATATAAAACTCAAAACCTAAAAAATTTAACTGAGGTTGATAAGTAGATACAATTTGTTGCTCTTTATGATTAATTAAAATTGTTAATGGAATAAGCAATTTCTCAGAGTCTTGCGATAATAATTTAATTGCAACAACTTTTTGCTGCGCAATTGGCAATTTCATTAACATGAGTTTTTGTTGATTATCTTCAAACTTTTCAAGCAATGCTATATCCGGCTGAATAACAGTTAACACCCGACCAAATTGTACTAATGATGAGTTATCAAGCTGTTGTTGTAATGATTGTAATGGTATATTTCGCTTAGGAAATAAAGCTTCGATAACCGCTTTTTGTGGCTCAGTTACTTCATGTTCTTCTGTCGATAAAAGCGTTTTTTTCGGCTCCGATTTTTCCACATCTTGAGCAAGATCAACATTCACCAACTGACCATACAACGCATTTTCTTTTGCATAATTGCTTGGTTTTTTCGATAACTGGCTACTTGCTTGATAAATTTTTGGTGCTGTTTGTTGGTTAAAGATATTATCACCAGCTGCTTGCCTATTAGGAGGTATTGTTACTTTTTCTTCCACTTCGGTTAAATTTGACCCAAGCGCCATTACAATAGCTTGATAAACAAAATCATGAACAAGCCTTGCTTCATGAAAACGCACTTCATGCTTAGCTGGATGAACATTAACATCAACTTGTTTTGGATCTATCTGTAAAAACACCACATAGCTTTGTTGTTCATTAGTACGACTGATGTAAGCCTGACGCAGTGCATGATTAAGTAATTTATCTTTGATGACTCGCCCATTAACATAAAAATACTGCAAATCACTACTTTCACTACTGGTGACCCAACCTTGAATGAGTAAATCATCATGCTGCCAATCTAATTTGACAGCTTTTTGCATAAATGCACGCCCGCACACCAATTCGACTCTTTTTTCAAGGGTGGATGAACGATACTGCTTAACCAATTTACCATTATGTTGTAAATTAAAGGTAACATCAGGTCGTGCAAGTGCAATACGCCGAACAAACTCTTCGATATGCATAAACTCAGTTTTTTCTGTTTTTAAAAAACGACGTCTTGCCGGTGTATTATAAAACAGATCAAGTACTTCGACAGTCGATCCTACAGGATGGGCAGCAGGTTTAATGATCGGTTTCATATCACGCCCCTCTGCATAAACTTGCCATGCTTCGGATTGTTCAACAGTACGTGAAGTTAATGTTAATCGAGCCACCGAGCTTATACTTGCAAGCGCTTCCCCACGAAATCCAAGACTAATAATAGCATCTAAATCATCTAATTTACTGATTTTACTTGTCGCATGACGAGCAAGCGCCAGCGCTAATTCATCTTTAGCAATGCCACAACCATTATCACGAATACGGATTAATTTACAGCCACCTTGCTCAAGGTCAATATCAATTTGAGTACTACCCGCATCAAGACTATTTTCAACTAACTCCTTAATAACTGACGCTGGACGTTCTACTACTTCACCTGCAGCAATTTGGTTAGCTAATTGCGGCGATAAAATATGAATTGCCATTAATGCTGTTCTCCAAATTTTGGATTTTGTTTAATATAATTTTTGATACCTTGATAAATAGCGTTAGCGATTTTCTCTTGGTGGGCATTATTACTTAGTAGTCTTTCTTCATCCTCGTTAGAGATAAAGCCAACTTCAACTAAAATTGATGGAATATCTGGCGAACGTAATACACCTAAACTTGCATGTTCTGGAACAGATTTATGCAATGGTATTGTTCCTTTCATCGCTTTTAAGACTTGCATTGCTAACTGATATCCCACTTGTTGAGAATAAGAAAACTGTAGATCTAATACTGCTTGACTTAAATGAGGATCATGATCATCACTAAGCGCATCACCAGCACCACCTAGTAATTGAGACTGTTTTTCACCTTTTTCAAGCCAACGCCCCAGCTCTGTATCTGCACGCTGAGTTGACAATACCCAAATTGAAGCCCCCGTTGCATTCCTATTTGGCGCAGCATCAGCATGAACTGAAACTAATAAATTAGCTTTATTTTTACGAGCAATTTCTGAACGTTGCGAGACAGAAATAAAATTATCACTGTCACGAGTCAGTACACCTTTAAAATTAGTATCTTTATTTAATAAGTTGGTCAGTTTTTTAGCAATTGAAAGCGTAACTGTTTTTTCATATAACTTATTTTGTCCTATTGCGCCCGAATCTTTACCGCCATGCCCCGCGTCAACAGCAATCACAACTTTGGTTGCATAAGCAGAGCTACAAAGCAGTACTAACATAAAAAAAATAAGTAATTTTTTCATTGTCTTTTAATTGTTTATTTTTATTGTGATAAATTAAGAATCACTTGGCCTTTTTCGCTTTTTGCTTGTACACAAGCAGTGCGTTCAAGCGCTAAATAAGCTAAATGAATTTCGAGATCAACATTAGGCAAGATACCGCCTGCTCGCTCAGGCCACTCAATTAAACAAATCGATCGAGAAACAAAATATTCACGAATGCCCATAAACTCTAATTCTTCAGGGTCACAAAGCCGATACAAATCAAAATGATAAACTGAAAAATTATCAAAATGATAGGGTTCTACTAATGTATAAGTTGGGCTTTTTACGTTACCTTTATGGCCTAATTGTTGTAAAAAACCGCGACTAAAAGTTGTTTTTCCTGCGCCAAGATCGCCAATTAAATGGATAACAATTGTATCATCATGCTTAGACAAATAGTTTAAACACTGTTTGGCAAGTTTGCTACCAAACAAAATCGTTTGGTGCTCATTGGTTAAAATAATCGGTTTCATGATGAATTCTTTGCTCAATAATGATCTCTTATTATATACTAATAACCATTAAAGATGTACTAAACAAGATAACCTAGATTTTGTAAAAAACTTACAGGAAAACCTACGTTTCATTGTAAAAAGTGAAAAATAATGTTACATACTATTTCAACAGCAAATCCATTAGCTCTAGATCCACAACAAATATCCGCTCAAGATGCCATATTATTTTGGCAAAATGGGGTTGTTCTAGCTATCAAAAACAACCCATTATTAAATGATATTATCAGTAAAACGACGCATTGTTATATCATCAACAGCGATATTCAAGCTCGTGGGCTAAATGATATTATCGATTCAAGGCTTAAAATTATCAATATGCAACAAGTTGTTGAACTAACTGCTAGCTATTTTCCACAGATAAATTGGGAATAACAACAGCACATTAAGCTTACCATTAGCGGTGTTTAAAAACTAAATAATACCCATTTGCCAAACCTAAAACTGAGGTTTAATATAAATATTAACTGTAATCTGATTGTATTTAAATTTAATGGCTAATTTATTAACGCTATCGCAAATCAATAATTGTTTAAAAAATGGTGAAGTGATTGCTTACCCAACTGAAGCTGTTTTTGGTCTAGGCTGTGATCCCAATTGCGAATCAGCGGTATTAAAACTATTACAACTAAAACAGCGATCAATAGATAAGGGGTTGATTCTAATTGCCAGCCATTACCAACAACTCATACCTTATATAGATGAATCAACTATCACCAACGAACAAAAAAAGTTAGCCCTTACTAATTGGTCTGAGCCCATTACTTGGGTTTTCCCTAAAAATAAAAATACACCATATTTTTTGACTGGTAAATTCGATTCTATTGCTATACGGGTCACAAATCATCCTGTCGTTTGTAAACTTTGTGATCTTTATGGCAAACCAATAGTTTCAACTAGTGCTAACATTTCTGCTCATCCTCCTTGTAAAACAGCTATCGAAGTTGCCAAACAGTTTGGTCCAGATTTCCCTATTTTAGATGGTGAAACAGGTCACCGTTCACAGCCATCACAAATAAAAGACATTAAAACAGGTCAAATTTTTCGGCAAGGATAACGTTATGCAAAATTTATATATAGGTGTGATGTCCGGTACCAGCATGGATGGAATTGATATAGCTTTAGTGAATATTACCGAAAAAAAAGTTAAATCAATAGCAAGTGCATGCTATCCAATACCCAGCAATTTAAAACAGCATTTACTAACATTGTGTGAAACCAAGCAAACCTCATTACAAAATTTAGGTGAAATAGATCACAAGCTTGGTAAACTTTTTGCCAATAGTATAAATAACTTTTTAGAAAATAATAAGATAGATAAAAAACAAATTAAAGCCATTGGCTGTCATGGACAAACAATTTATCATGCACCAAACAGTAACAATCCATTTACCCTACAAATTGGCGATGCCAATATTATTGCCGCAAAAACAGGCATTACGACTATTGCTGATTTTCGCCGTAAAGATATGGCTTATGGTG
The DNA here is from genome assembly GCF_001690605.1 of Gilliamella sp. Nev6-6. Taxonomy (NCBI): domain Bacteria; kingdom Pseudomonadati; phylum Pseudomonadota; class Gammaproteobacteria; order Orbales; family Orbaceae; genus Gilliamella; species Gilliamella sp. Nev6-6. Next base: position 12,763 of record NZ_LZHP01000068.1, read on the forward strand.
GGCAAGGCGCACCACTCGTTCCAGCTTTCCATAAAGCTATATTGCAAAATAAACATATAAATCGCGTAATATTAAATATAGGCGGAATAAGTAATATTTCAGTACTAATTCCTAATCATACAGTTATTGGATATGACACAGGCCCAGGTAATGTGTTACTTGACGGTTGGATAAAGCAGCATTTAGGAAAAAACTATGATAAAAATGGATTATGGGCAAAAACAGGTAAAATAAACCAAGACTTATTAAACCTTTTATATAAAGAAGACTATTTTCAAATGCCCGCTCCCAAAAGTACCGGACGGGAGCTGTTTAACTTACCGTGGCTACATAAAAAATTAGCAGGAACACATTTAAAAGCACAAGATATTCAAGCAACACTGGTTGAATTTACCGCTTTATCCATTGCCAATGAAATTAATAAATTAAAGATACAAAGCACGTTACCTTGTGAACTTTTAGTTTGCGGTGGGGGAGCGAAAAACCCGCTTATCATGCAAAGATTATCGGCATTATTACCTTTATGGTCAGTATTAACCACAGACACAAAAGGCATAAACGGTGATGATATGGAAGCAATCGCTTTTGCTTGGCTTGCTTATTGTAAAATAAATAATCTTCCCTCCAATATTCCTGAAGTAACTGGCGCAAACCAAGCGGTTTGTTTGGGGGTTATTTATCAATAAACTAAAAAATAGATGAAAGTTAATTAAATCAATCCAAATTTTTGTAATGCTTTTGCTATCCCATCATTATTGTTAGTATCTGTTATATATTCAGCTTTATCTTTTAACGTATCAACAGCATTCCCCATAGCAATAGGGTGATCAACAGTTAAGAACATTTCAAAATCATTCATACCATCACCAAATGCATAAGTTGGTACATCAGAAAATCCCTTAGTTTGAAGCAACTGAGTAATACCATAACCTTTAGATCCTCCATGATTAAAAACATCAACACAGTAAGGCGTATTACGAATAAAAGTTAGCTCAGGAAAAACATCACGATAATGCAATTCACCTTCCTCACACAATAATAACAACATCTGGATAGGTTCTTTTAAATAAATCTGATCATCAACGGGAGGGACGGGTTGCTTAAGGTAATGATAAAACTTCTCAGCCGGTTGACTATGGGCTGATACACGCATCAATTCATCATTATAAAAGGATAAAGGAATATTCATTTTTTGTTTAGAATATTGATATATTCTTGCTATCACCTCTTTATCAATATCATTTGTAAAAACTTTTTCACCTTTATATAAAACAACCTGCCCATTCATACCAACAATGGAATCAATCTGAGTTCTTTTCATTAAATTAATAACTTCACAAGGTGTTCGGCCTGTAGCTATCATTGGAGTAATATTATTTTGTTTTAATTTTTTTATAGCTTCAATAGAACTAGGTAATATATCAATCTGACTATTAAATAGTGTGCCATCTAAATCAAAAAAAACGATAGCTTCAGGTTTTTCATTCATATTACAAATCCAAAATATGTTTAATAAAAGGAATAGTTAATTTCCGTTGTTGTGCAAGCGTTGCAACTTCAAACTTTTCTAACAAAGAAAATAATGTGCGCATATCACGGTTAACACGTTTTAATAAAAATAACCCAACTTCTGTAGATAATTCAAAACCACTTAATTGTGCTCTTAATTGTAAAGCTTTAAGCTTATCATCATCACTAAGTTCTTTTAATTGATAAACTTGTCCCCAAGATAACCGAGAAACTAAATCAGGTAATATAAAAGAAATTTGTTTAGGAGGTGCACTTGCCGTTATCAGTAATTTACTCACATTTTTTTCAGTCAAACGATTAAATAAATCAAAAATAGCCTCTTCCCAATCTCGATGGCCAGCTATTGCATCAATATCATCTAAACAGACTAAATCATAATTATCTAACCCCTGTAAAATTTCAGGTACTAAATGATAATATTGCTTCAACGGGATATAACTAGCTAATTTGTTTTGGCTTGATGCGTGTAAAAGGTGCGTCCGACCCGCAGCGCTAACCGACCATATATAAAAGATATTAAACCCCTCTTTACCTAATAAGGATTGCAATGAATCAGACAATAATCGATTATCGCCTACATAAAAACTATCAAAAGTTTCATTATTGGGTAACGAAAAAGGTAAAGGCAACTGCGAAAGAGTAATAAAATAACCTCATAATAAAAATACAATTATGTTAAGTATAAATTTGCTTTTACAAAAATCAATCACTTTTGTAGAAAAGAAAAATATCCTGCCCCTTAAATTATTTAATGTGTACTTTAATTGCACAAAAACAGGCTAATCTACTTTTTAATAGATAAACTAAGGCTAAATCAAATCCTCTCTATTTATATAAATATAATTTGCTTATTATAAAATAGTTTAACCATCTTACCCACAAAAAAATGGCTATACTAAATTTATTTTTTAATAATAATTTTCCTCGACAGCAATGAGTGCAAGTGCTAATAATTCGATCATCAGGCTTAACGCATAAAGTTCATAAAGATCTTTTGCAATCACAGCTACCTTACCACCTAATAGAAAAGGACAATCGTCTATTCAACCAAGATAAATTGCACTAGCAATTCCTTTTTCCAATAAGGTAAAACAGGCTCAGTAGGTGATACCACCATATGTGAGCGATTATTTTAGATTAAATGTTATAGAAAAGTTTTATACTAATATGCCTTGATCGCACATTGATCTTTTCAACTGATCCTATTAGATATTTTAAAATAGATCATCGGTACAAGTATAAAATTCAAGCAAACGAACTTATTTTTTTGTGGATAACTCTGTGATAAATTAGGATCACAAGCTGTTATAATCGCATTAATAACTTAAATCAAAAAAACATCTGTGGATAAATTTAGTAGTTATCAACAAGTATACACAAAAAAAAGATCCGATCAATTCACAGAATTGGATCACAAATAAGATCTTATAAAATATCTATAAAAATAAGTTATCAACAAAAAGGATCCTCTTTAATAGTAATAAAAATAAAAGATCATCTTAAAGATCTTATTTAATTTAGATCGCGATCAAAATAGATCATTTGACGTAATCGAAAAGATGAGTAAAATTCCCTACGCTAAATAACTAGATCACAGGATCTAAATTAGCGATCATCTATACACAAATAAATACGAGGCTTTTTTATGTTTTATCCAGATCTTTTTGATGTCATCGTGGTTGGTGGTGGTCATGCAGGAACAGAAGCCGCAATGGCATCAGCGAGAATGGGACGAAAAACACTGCTTTTAACCCATAATATCAATACATTAGGACAAATGTCCTGTAATCCTGCTATTGGCGGTATAGGTAAAGGCCATTTGGTAAAAGAAATTGATGCTATGGGTGGTCTAATGGCACATGCTATTGATCATGCAGGGATCCAATTCAGGATCTTAAACAGTAGTAAAGGACCTGCTGTGAGAGCAACGAGAGCACAAGCAGACAGATCACTGTACCGTAAAGTGATCCGCACTACTCTTGAAAATCAAGAAAATTTAATGCTCTTTCAACAATCTGTTGAAGACGTGATCATTGAAAACGATCAAATAACAGGTGTCAAAACACAAATGGGCATTTCATTTAAAGCTAAAGCTGTTGTTTTAACAACAGGTACTTTTTTAGATGGAAAAATTCATATAGGACTTGATAATTATAGTGGTGGTCGCACAGGGGATCCGGCATCAATAGGTTTATCAAAATCATTACACCAATATCCTTTTAGAATGGGACGACTAAAAACAGGTACGCCACCACGAATTGATGCGAGAACAATTGATTTTTCAAAACTAGGCACCCAATATGGTGATGATCCTGTACCCGTATTTTCATTTTTAGGTAATGCAAGTGAGCATCCTAAACAGATCCCTTGTTATATAACAAGTACTAACGAAACAACCCACGAGATCATTCGAAACAGCTTAGATCGTAGTCCTATGTATACCGGGGTAATTGAAGGTGTAGGACCTAGATATTGCCCATCAATTGAAGATAAAATAATGCGCTTTGCTGATCGAAATTCGCATCAGATCTATTTAGAGCCTGAAGGATTAGACAGTAATGAAATCTATCCAAATGGGATCTCAACAAGCTTACCGTTTGATGTACAACTCGCATTTGTACGTAGCATGAAAGGATTAGAAAATGCCAACATTGTAAGACCTGGTTATGCGATCGAATATGATTATTTTGATCCAAGGGATCTTAAGCCAACACTGGAAAGCAAAGTGATCAAAGGGCTATTTTTAGCGGGACAGATCAATGGTACAACAGGCTATGAAGAAGCTGCTGCACAAGGTATGCTTGCTGGCTTAAATGCAGCGCGTTTTGTTTTTGATCAAGATCAATGGTATCCAAGTCGCGATCAAGCTTATTTAGGTGTGTTAGTTGACGATCTTTGTACACTTGGTACTAACGAACCTTATCGCATGTTTACCTCGCGTGCTGAATATCGTTTAATGTTACGTGAAGATAATGCTGATATTCGTTTAACAGAAATAGGCCGTAAGCTAGGGATGGTTGATGATTATCGTTGGCAGCGCTTTAACGAAAAATTTGAAGCAATCGAGCAAGAGAGAGCGCGTTTACGCGATATTTGGGTACATCCTCATATTGAAACGATTGATGAAGTCAATGCTGTTTTAAGCGCTAATTTAACCAAAGAAGCTAATGGTGAAGAGTTACTTAAGCGACCAGAAATGAGTTATAACACATTGAAAAAGCTTTCTTTATTTTCACCTGGATTATCAGATACACAAGCTGCAGAACAGGTTGAAATTCAAGTTAAATATGACGGTTATATTAAATTGCAAATTGAAGAAATTGAACGTCAAAAACGCAATGAACAAACACTTATTCCTGAACATATTGATTATGCCGAAATATCTGGATTATCGAATGAAGTTGTGGCTAAATTAAAACAACACAAGCCTGTTTCTATTGGGCAAGCGTCGCGTATTTCTGGTATTACGCCAGCTGCTATTTCAATGTTGTTGGTTTATTTAAAAAAGAAGAATTATGTTAAAAAAGAAACTTATTAATCTTATTGATCAAACGGATCTTTTGATCACTGAATCACAAATAGATCAATTGATCCATTATGTTGAAATGCTCAACAAATGGAACAAGGCTTATAACTTAACGGCGATCCGCGATCCTAATGATATGTTAGTAAAGCATATTATCGATAGCTTAATTGTATCACCTTATTTAACAGGTAAAAGCTTTATTGATGTAGGAACAGGTCCTGGTTTACCAGGTGTTCCCTTAGCGATTATTAATCCTGAAAAACAATTTGATTTAGTTGATAGCTTAGGCAAGCGTATTCGCTTTTTAAAGCAGGTACAGTTTGAATTAAAATTAACAAACATAAATCCTGTGCAAAGTCGTATTGAAGAGTACACTGCAAAAAAATTTGATGGGGTTATCAGTCGTGCATTTGCCTCTTTGCAAGATATGCTAAGTTGGTGTAAACACCTTCCTAATGAGCAAGGGCTTTTTTATGCATTAAAGGGAAGTGATATTGATTCCATTCCTAATGGTTTTACGCTTAAACAAAATATTAAATTAACTATACCTGAATTAAATGCTGAAAGATGTTTAGTTATTATTAAGTAGCTTTATACTAAAGTGTCTACATAATTTTAAACATCTTTACTAGGTTAATTTTTACGTTTTTTTAGGTAGGCTTTTATACCATCAACAATTGCCTTAGATACTTGATTTTGAAAAGCTGCTGTTCTTAATTTCTTTTCTTCGGTAGTATTACTAATAAAAGCAGTTTCTACTAAAACAGACGGGATATCTGGTGCTTTTAGTACCGCAAATCCTGCTTTTTCAAGAGAAGGTTTATGCAGCTTATTAATCTTCTTCATTTGGCTTAAAATAGCATTACCCAGTAAAACCCCATTATTTAAAGTTGTTTTTTGCACTAAATCTAAAATGGTATTGTCCAAATATTTATCGCCACTACGACTTACTCCCCCAATTTGGTCGGCTTCATTTTGGGTTTGTGCCAGATAGCTTGCTGCAGAACTACTTGCCCCACGTGTTGATAATGCAAAAACGGAAGATCCACCAACTGAACGATTAGCAAATGCATCAGCATGGATAGAAATAAAAAGATCTGCATGCAAAGATCGTGCTTTAGCTACTCGTACTTTTAAAGGTATAAACACATCTTCATTACGCGTCATATAAACTTTTATGTTGGGCTCTTTTTTTAGCAAATTGTAAGTGCGACGTGCAATTTGTAAAACAATGTCTTTTTCACGGGTTTTATTATAGCCTATAGCACCGGGATCTTCACCGCCATGCCCTGGATCTAACATAACAACAATTGGCGCGTTTTTCTTTTTATTAGCCGGTGTTTTTATTTCAGATTGTTTTTTATTAAGATTTCCAGATTTATACTCTTCTAACAGAGCAAGTAAAGGATCAGCATCGGAAGTTGAAGCGGGTTTAGATGGATAAAGATCCATCACCAAACGATGCTTAAATTTCGCAATTGGCGATAAAGTAAAAGTATTTGGTTGGACGCCTTGTTTTAATTCGATCAGTATTCTAACCGTTTTTGGGTCACGTTGAACAACACGTATCGATTTAATATAAGGATCGTTTTTTAAAACTTTTGAAGATATATTTTTTAATGTTGTATTTAAATTGACATCACTGATATCAATTGCGATTCTTTCGGGGTTACTCAATAAAAAATGCTTGTATTTTAAACTAATATTGGATTCTAAAGTGATCCTAGTATAAGTAGATGAAGGCCAAACTCGCACAGCAACAATTTGTGCCATTGAAGCAGCAAAGCCTACACGAGTGACAGATAATAAACAAGTCGCAAGAATACCTTTAACTAATAGGCGCTTTGTAGGACTGAATGTTTCTGACATATTTAATCTAAACACTTTATTTTCTATATGAGTTAATCGCGAATAATAACATAAAATATAAAGATATTAAAAAGAATGATTCTTATCTTTATCTGATTTTTTTATAAAATAACCTATCCATTTTTTATGTTATAGCGATATTATTTTTTCCTTTTCTAAGATCAATGTTAGATTTTATTGTTATAAAAAGTTGGTATGGATCTTAAAACGCCATTAAATGCAATTATTCAATTAACAGTTTTTTTTTATAATCATCTATATTAATTGAAAATTTTTTACTGTATTTTCAAATCATTTTATAAAAGCTTATATAATGCTTTATTTTGGGTTGCTATGCTTATTTTATTATAGACCCTACATTCACAAAAGATTACAATATGGCTCGCTAAAATCACGGATTTAAACCCGTTTTCATTTTAACAATTAAATATAGCTGAGTTATTGATGAGCAAAAAATTACATATCAAAACTTGGGGCTGCCAAATGAATGAGTATGACTCAACAAAAATGGCTGATCTCCTTGAATCTACCCATGGTTTAACATTAACAGACAATGCCGAAGAAGCGGATATTTTATTACTAAATACCTGCTCTATTCGAGAAAAAGCTCAGGAAAAGGTTTTTCATCAATTAGGTCGTTGGAAAAATCTTAAACAACATAATCCAAATATCATTATTGGTGTTGGTGGTTGTGTTGCCTCGCAAGAAGGTGCACATATTCGTAAACGCGCCCCTTTTGTCGATATTATTTTTGGGCCTCAAACTTTTCACCGTTTACCTGAAATGATTGAACAGATTCGAAGTGGTAATGGTAACCATGTCGTTGATGTCAGCTTTCCTGAAATTGAAAAATTTGATCGTTTGCCAGAGCCTCGTAGCGAAGGACCTACTGCGTTTGTTTCTATTATGGAAGGGTGCAATAAATATTGCACTTATTGCGTCGTACCTTATACTCGCGGTGAAGAAGTTAGCCGACCTTGTGATGATGTCATTTATGAAATTGCACAACTGGCTGAACAAGGTGTGCGTGAAGTCAATCTATTAGGTCAAAATGTCAATGCTTATCGTGGCCCCACATTTGATGGTGATATTTGTTCCTTTGCTGAGTTATTACGCTTAGTTGCAGCCATTGATGGTATCGATCGTATACGTTTTACAACTAGTCATCCAATTGAATTTACTGATGATATTATCGATGTTTATCGTGATACGCCAGAGCTTGTGAATTTTTTACATTTGCCAGTACAAAGTGGCTCAGATCGTGTATTAAATTTAATGAAACGTACACATACTGCGCTTGAATATAAATCCATTATTCGAAAATTACGTAAAGTGCGCCCAGACATTCAAATTAGTTCTGATTTTATTGTTGGTTTCCCAGGTGAAACACAAGAAGACTTTGAGCAAACAATGAAGCTAATTGCCGAAGTCAATTTTGATTTAAGTTATAGCTTTGTTTATTCAGCGCGTCCAGGTACACCCGCTGCTGAAATGGAAGATAATGTTTCAGAAGAAGAGAAGAAGCAGCGCCTTTACATTCTTCAAGAACGAATCAACCAACAAGCCATGCAATTTAGCCGTCGTATGTTAAATACTGTACAACGTATTTTAGTTGAAGGTCCATCCAAAAAAGACCTTATGGAATTAACCGGTCGAACGGAAAACAATCGAATTGTTAATTTTGCAGGTCGTCCTGATATGATTGGTAAGTTTGTTGACGTTGAAATTACTGATGTTTATCCAAATTCACTACGTGGTAGAGTTGTTCGTACTGAAGATGAAATGGATTTACGAGTTAGTGAATCGCCAATGTCAGTTATTTCTCGCACTCGTAAAGAAAACGAGCTAGGGGTCGGTATCTATCAACCTTAAAGTAGTAATCATTAAGCCACAATGTGAGTGGCTTTTCATATTTTTTATAAAATAATAAAGATAATAAAATAACTTACGGATGAATTTAAAGGAAAAGAAAATAATATGTTTATAATATTTGGAACTCGCGGAAGAGAAGTTAACGAACATAGTGGACAATTTAATTGCCCAAATTGCTGTTCGCAACAAAACACCACTACCGATGAAAAAAAACAAAAATATACACAAATAAAAGTGGCAAAATATTTTACGCTATTTTTTATTCCTATTTTTAGTTACGAAACATTAGGACGTTATATAAAGTGTAATGAGTGCAATAGTGATTACAACGAAAACGTACTGGAATATGTGCCACCAACATTTGAAGAACAAGTTGCATCATATGTTGAACAAGAGTTAAAAAGTGGAACACCTATTTCAATGGTAATTAATAAACTAAAAGCACAAGGTCTTGATCAAGATCAATCCCAACGTGCTGTTGATCATGTTGTTTCTGGTAATATTGTGACATGTCATCATTGTAATATGGACTTTTTAACAGGTATTGAAAAGTGTTCTTTATGTGAAGGGCACATTAAAAGTTAGTTTTAATTATTTGAGGGCTTACATTTGAATATCATAACACATGAAACTATGCTTGACCCCGCTGATAATCAGCGACTTAATAGCCTTTGTGGCCCTTATAATGACAATATTAAGCAGCTAGAGCGTAGACTAGGTGTTGAGATTAATCATCGTGGTAATTTATTTTCAATAACTGGCGATCGGATTTGTGTCAAAGCAGCCAATGATATTTTACAATCTCTTTATAAGCAAACTAAAGCCAAAGATAAAATCATTGATATCGAGCCAGAACAAATCCATCTAGCAATTAAAGAGTCTGGCGCGCTAGAAAAGGCAAGTGAGCATTTACCTGCTTATATTGATCATCAAGGCGGCAAGCTGGTAATGATAAAAACTAAGCGAGGCATCATTAAACCAAGAACGGCAAATCAAGCACAATATATTGCCCATGTTTTAGATTATGATATCTCGTTTGGGATAGGGCCTGCTGGCACAGGTAAAACCTATTTAGCGGTAGCCGCAGCAGTTGATGCGCTTGAAAAGCAACAAATCCGCCGCATTGTATTGACTAGACCAGCGGTTGAAGCTGGTGAAAAATTAGGTTTTTTGCCTGGCGACTTAAGTCAAAAAGTCGATCCTTATTTACGTCCACTTTATGATGCGTTATTTGAAATGCTCGGATTTGAAAAAGTTGAAAAACTAATTGAAAAAAGTGTGATTGAAGTTGCACCACTTGCCTATATGCGTGGGCGAACTCTTAATGATGCTTTTATTATTCTTGATGAAAGCCAAAATACCACCATTGAACAAATGAAAATGTTTTTAACTCGCATAGGTTTTAATTCTAAAGCGGTAATAACAGGCGATATTACCCAAATTGATTTACCACGCCATCAAAAGTCGGGTTTACGGCATGCTATTGAAGTATTGAGTCAAGTTGATGAAATTAGTTTTAATTTTTTCAATAGTGAAGATGTAGTCCGTCATCCAGTGGTTGCCAGAATTGTTAATGCTTATGAAAAATGGGAAGAACAACAGCAGAATATTAAACAGCAACATACGGAAAGTAGTATATAAAGGAGTCTTATTATTCCTATTTCACGTAAAAAAGAAAAAACGGTAATTCGAGATCATTCTGCCGAAGCAAATTTATTTCTTCGTAGGGCGCTATTTGCATTCGTTACGATTATTTTAATGGTCATTATTTTGCTTGGTAATTTAGCAGATTTGCAAATTGCTAATTTTAGTTATTACAGTACAAAATCCAATAATAATCGAATTGAAATTATACCTATCCCACCTAGCCGCGGCATGATTTATGATCGTAATGGCACACCTTTGGCAATTAATAACATCACATATCAGCTTAATATCATTCCTGATAAAACAAAAAACCTTAATGAACAATTCAATGAATTAAAAAAAATTGTTGGCTTGACTGATGAAGATATTGAGATGTTTCAAAAAGAACGACGCAATTATAAAGCTCATCGCCCAGTACCGCTAAAAGAAAATTTGACCAAAAAACAAATAGCGCGTTTTGTTGTGGATCAACATCGCTTTCCATTTGTTTCTATTGTGGGGATACAGCATCGTTATTACCCTTATGGTGCATCACTGACTCATATTCTTGGCTATATTTCTAAAATTAATAGCCAAGATAAACAGCGCTTAGATGATGAAAATAAGTCCAGCGATTATGTCGCTACGTTTAATATTGGTAAAATGGGGATAGAAAGGTATTATGAAGACGTATTACACGGAACCCCAGGTTATGAAAAGGTTGAAGTTAATAGCCGAGGTCGTATTGTTCGTCAAATAAACAAACATCCACCACAAGCTGGTGAAGACATCTATTTATCTATTAACCTTAAATTACAGCTTTATATAGAGCAATTATTAGCAGGGCGTAAAGCGGCAGTGGTTGCTATGGATCCTAATAATGGTGAGGTTTTAGCTTTAGTTTCTAGTCCAAGTTATGATTCCAATCTATTTGTTGGTGGTATATCGAGTGTAAAATATAGCGAATTACTCAAAGATCCTAGTAAACCTCTATTTAATCGCGTGTTACTTGGCGCTTATCCACCAGCTTCGACCGTTAAACCTTTTATTTCTATTGCCGCTTTGAGTGAAGGGGTTATCACGCCAAAAACTGTGGTTGATGATCCTGGTTGGTGGCAATTACCTGGTACTGAGCGACGTTATCGAGATTGGCTTAAATGGGGGCATGGTCGGGTTGATGTATTAAAGGCCATTGAAGAATCGGTTGATACTTACTTTTATAAAGTTGCTTATGATATGGGTATCGATCGCTTAAACTTATGGATGGCTAAGTTCGGTTATGGTAAACGCACCGGTATTGATATTTCACCAAACGAAGAAACCCGTGCCGTTATGCCGAGCCGTGAATGGAAAATAAAGCGTCATAAAAAATCTTGGTTACAAGGTGATACCATTCCTGTTGGTATTGGTCAAGGTTATTGGACTGCAACCCCAATGCAAATGGTTAAAGCGCTAACGACTTTAATTAATAATGGTAAAACCTATACACCGCATTTTTTATTATATAAAAAGAGCGATATTTTAAACGCTAATAAACGGCAACCAGAGATTAATTCAGATAATTATATTGAAACAACTAGTTTAGGTGATATTAACCCAGCTTATTGGGCACTTGCTAAGGAAGGTATGCACCGAGTGATGTTTGGATCAAGAGGAACGGCACGTAAGATTTATGCTGATGCAAAATATCAGGCTGCAGGTAAATCAGGTACTGCGCAAGTTTATGGTTTGAAGCAAGATGAAGTCTATAATGCTCATAAGATCCCAGAGCATTTACGTGATCATGCATTATTTATTGCTTATGCCCCTTATGATAAACCCAAAATAGCGCTAGCGATTGTATTAGAAAATGGTGGCGGTGGTAGCTCAAACGGTGGCGCTGTTGCTCGTAAAATCTTAGATTTTTACCTTCTAGGTAATGATTCAACACAGCTAGATGAGCCATCACCCAATGACGGAACTGAAGATTAATGATGAATAATAGCAAAAAATCTTTTTGGCAAAAGATACACATCGATCCCTTATTTTTTTTATTTATTACGCTATTACTTGGCTATAGCCTCTATATTCTTTGGAGTGCATCGGGTCAAAATATCGATATGATGCAAAAACGAGTCATTCAAATATTACTAGGTTTTGCTGTAATGATTATTTTAGCTCAGTTTTCACCTAGGGCTTATGAAAAATGGGCGCTGTATCTATATATTGTTTGTATTATCATACTATTACTAGTTGATATTTTTGGTTACACCAGTAAAGGCGCACAGCGTTGGTTGGATTTAGGTATTTTACGATTTCAACCTTCAGAAATAGCCAAAATAGCCGTGCCATTAATGGTAGCAAAATTTATTCACCGAGATGGGTGTCCGCCGCCATTAAAAACCACATTACAAACACTAGCTATCATTGGTGTGCCAGCATTACTTGTTGCGATGCAACCTGACTTAGGTACAGCAATATTAATTGTTATGTCAGGCATTTTTATTATATTTTTAGCGGGCATGAATTGGCGTTACATTCTTGTTGCATTAATTTTAATCGCTGTCTTTTTACCGATTATGTGGTTCTTTTTAATGCATGATTACCAGCAAAAACGCGTATTAATGTTGATTAATCCCGAACTTGATCCTAGCGGAGCAGGTTATCATATCATTCAATCTAAAATAGCAATTGGATCGGGCGGTCTATGGGGTAAAGGCTGGTTACAAGGCACACAATCGCAACTTGAATTTTTACCTGAGCGACATACCGATTTTATCTTCTCCGTTATTGCCGAAGAGTTTGGTTTTGTCGGCTCTATTGTTTTGCTTATTCTCTTTTTATGTTTAATTGTACGAGGGCTTATTATTGCCGCTCAGGCACAAACCACCTTTGGTCGAATACTTTCTGGTGGGCTGATTTTAGTCTTTTTTATTTATGTGTTTATTAATATTGGTATGGTCAGTGGAATCTTACCAGTAGTTGGTGTACCATTACCGCTAATAAGTTATGGTGGCTCTTCTTTAGTCGTATTAATGGCAAGTTTTGGCATTATGATGTCTATTCACACACATCGATATATGTTATCTAAAAATATTTAACGGAACCCAAATAAATGAAAAAGAAATTTAAATTATCTTTTGCGTTATTCGCGCTTGCTGTTTGCTCATCAGCAAATGCTGAAATGGCTTTTCCTATTCCAGCTATCCCAAAATTGGATGCAGAATCTTATATTTTAATCGATGCTAAATCAGGCGAGATACTGGCACAATATAATGCCGAGGAACAACGTGACCCAGCAAGTTTAACTAAAATGATGACCAGTTACGTGGTGGGGCAAGCACTACAATCAGGGCGTATAAAAAATGATGACATGGTTGTGGTCAGTAAAGATGCATGGGCAACAGGCAACCCTATTTTAAAAGGATCATCATTGATGTTTTTAGAAGTCGGTAAAACGGTATCGGTTTCTGATCTTAATAAAGGCATTATTATCCCATCGGGTAACGACGCTTGTATTGCTATGGCAGAACACGTTGCGGGGAGCCAAGGCGCTTTTGTTAACCTAATGAATGATTATGCTAAAAGACTTGGATTAGATCATACTCACTTTGAAACAGTGCATGGGCTTGATGCGCCAGGGCAATACACAACAGCTAAAGACATGGCTTTTTTAGGGCAAGCTTTAATTCGTGATTTACCTGAAGAATATTCCATTTACAAAGAAAAAGAATTTACTTATACATTATCTAAACCACAACTTAATCGAAATGGGCTACTTTGGGATACCACACTGAATGTAGATGGAATTAAAACAGGTCATACCAATGCCGCGGGGTATAACTTAGTTGCTTCTGCTGTGGATGGTAATACTCGTTTAATTTCAGCCGTATTAGGTGGCCGTACTTATAAAGGTCGTGAAGAAGAAAGTAAAAAATTATTAGTATGGGGATTTCGCTTTTTTGAAACAGCAAACCCTATAAAAGCAGGTGCGCCATTAGCAACTGAAACTATTTGGTATGGTGATGAAAATAAAATTCAATTAGGTGCAATTAATGGTGCCTTTATCACAGTGCCAAAAGGTCGTTCAGCAGATGTACAAGTTGAATATAAAATTGATGATTATATTTATGCGCCAATAGCTAAGGGTGCAACAGTGGGCAAAATGCAATTTTTACTTGACGGTAAAGTTATTAACGAACAGCCACTTGTTTCTTTACAAAATGTTGAAGAAACAGGCTTTTTTGGTAGTGTATGGGATTGGATAACGCTACAATGCTATAGATTATTCCACTAGTTTTTATTCAAGTTTTGCTATCATCGCTCTGCATTCTGTAAGTAATTACTTACAGAATGAGCTAATCCTTTATAAAATAACATATTTTTAACATAATCATAATATAGCTATGCAAAAGATAGTCAGAAAAAGTGTTGATTTTATTGAATTTTTTATTATTTTATTTTTATTGTTTGCTATTTGAAAAGACAAACATGCTAATAACCAGCATTTGCTTAGCTAGCAGAACAAAAAATAGAAATAAAACTAGTAATTTTATACTATTTATGTTATAAAACGCGCGCTACATTTCATGTTGTTTTTCTATATAAGATAGTAAATGACAATTAGTAATGAATAAAGCATTAAATTTTAATAATTAATTAACGTTATAACACACACATATCATCACACTTTTCCGGGGTGCCTTTTACTTGTTGTTATTAGGTCGGTTAAAGCGGATATGTGGAGGCATAACCCCAACGTCAAAATGAGGAAATCATGACTACAGTATCAATGCGCGATATGTTACAAGCGGGTGTACACTTTGGACACCAAACTCGTTATTGGAACCCAAAAATGAAACCATTTATTTTTGGTGCACGTAACAAAGTTCACATCATCAATCTTGAAAAAACAGTACCAATGTTCAATGAAGCATTAGCTGAATTAAACAAAGTTGCTGCGCGTAAAGGTAAAATTTTATTTGTTGGTACAAAGCGTGCAGCTAGCGAAGCCATTAAACAAGCGGCTGAAAGCTGTGGACAATACTATGTTAATCACCGTTGGTTAGGTGGTATGTTGACTAACTGGAAAACAGTACGTCAATCAATCAAACGTCTAAAAGATTTAGAAACACAAGCTAGTGATGGTACATTTGACAAATTAACCAAAAAAGAAGCACTAATGCGTGCTCGTGAAATGGCTAAATTAGAAAATAGCTTGGGTGGAATTAAAAATATGGGTGGCTTACCCGATGTGATTTTTGTTATTGGTGCAGACCACGAACATATCGCAATCAAAGAAGCTAACAATTTAGGTATTCCAGTCATTGCTGTTGTTGATACTAACTCAGATCCTGATGGTATTGATTACATTGTTCCTGGTAATGATGATGCAATCCGCGCAATTCAATTATATGTAAATGCGGTTGCTGAGGCAGTCCGTTCTGGTCGTGAACAAAACCAATCTCCAGTATCTGAAGAAAGCTTCGTAGAAGAAGCACCAGCAGCTGAGTAAAAACTCAAATATTTTCGGGTGGATGCTTGAGTGTCCACTCATTCTAATGAAAATCATCACAATGGTTAAATAGAGGATTAAAAAATGGCTGAAGTTACCGCTTCTATGGTAAAAGAACTGCGCGAAAGAACTGGCGCAGGTATGATGGAATGTAAAAAAGCATTAGTTGAAGCTAATGGTGATATTGAACTTGCAATTGACAACATGCGCAAATCAGGTCAAGCCAAAGCAGCTAAAAAAGCAGGTCGTGTTGCTGCTGAAGGTGTGATTATTTCTAAAATTTCTGCTGATAAAAAGTATGGCGTTATCTTAGAAGTTAACTGTGAAACAGACTTTGTTGCCAAAGATGCTGGTTTCCTAGCATTTAGCGAAAAAGTAGCAACAGCAGCTTTAAATGATCGCATGATTGATCTTGCTGCTTTACAAGCAAAATTTGAAGAAGAACGCACTGCACTAGTTGCTAAAATTGGCGAAAATATTGGTATTCGTCGTGTTGCTGAAATTTCTGGTGACGTAGTTGGTAGTTACCAACATGGTGCTCGTATTGGCGTATTAGTGGCAGCTAATGGTGCTGATGATGAATTAGTTAAACATATTGCAATGCATATTGCAGCAAGCAAGCCAGAATATGTTGATCCAAGTGATGTGCCTGCTGATGTTGTTGAACATGAACGTAACATTCAAATCGATATTGCAATGCAATCAGGTAAACCACGTGAAATCGCTGAAAAAATGGTTGAAGGTCGTATGCGTAAATTCACTGGCGAAGTATCATTAACTGGCCAAGCTTTTGTTATGGATCCTTCTAAAACTGTTGGTGATTTACTAAAAGAAAAGAAAGCCACAGTTGCTTCATTCATTCGCTTTGAAGTAGGTGAAGGTATTGAAAAAGTCGAAGTTGACTTTGCTGCAGAAGTTGCTGCAATATCGAAACAATCTTAATTTTTTCAAAAAACCGCCGTTAAGGCGGTTTTGTTTATCTACAAAATATTTTAAAATTACGACAAGCTAATTTGTTAGCTTATTGAGTAATTAAACAACGAAATAGTGAGACTTCAATATGGTGACCCCTTTCTATAAACGTATTCTTCTAAAACTCAGTGGCGAAGCGCTACAAGGTGATGAAGGCTTTGGTATTGATGCAACTGTTCTTGACCGTATGGCGCAAGAAATAAAAGAACTGATTGAAATGAATGTTCAAGTTGCTGTTGTTATTGGGGGTGGTAATCTATTTCGTGGTGCAGGACTTGCTAAAGCTGGGATGAACCGAGTGGTTGGTGATCATATGGGGATGCTTGCAACGGTTATGAATGGTCTTGCGATGCGTGATGCGTTGCACCGAATTGAAGTTAATGCGCGTTTAATGTCAGCGATACCATTAAATGGCGTCTGTGATGATTATCGTTGGACTGAAGCAATCAGCTTGCTTCGTCATGGTAGAGTCGTTATTTTATCAGCAGGAACGGGTAATCCTTTTTTTACCACGGATTCAGCAGCCTGCCTGCGTGGTATTGAAATTGAAGCAGATGTTGTTTTAAAAGCAACCAAAGTTGATGGTGTTTATTCAGCTGATCCTGTAAAAGATCCGAATGCAACACTTTATAAGACGCTTAACTATGAAAAAGTATTAGATGATGAACTTAAAGTCATGGATTTAGCGGCATTTACATTAGCAAGAGATCATAATCTACCTATTTGTGTGTTTAATATGAATAAACCAGGTGCGTTGCGTCGCGTCATATTAGGTGAGCAAGAAGGAACATTAATTAGTAACAAAGCAACAGTAACCAGCTAATTATCTTTATCTTAAATAAGGCTTTTATTATGTTAAACGAGATTCAAAAAGAAGCGCAAACGCGCATGGAAAAAAGTATTGATGCATTTCAAAATCATATTTCTAAAGTAAGAACTGGTCGCGCATCACCAAGTTTATTAGATGGCATTATGGTTGAATATTACGGTAGCCCAACGCCACTTCGTCAACTAGCCAATGTTGTTGCTGAAGATGCAAGAACACTAGCTATAACCGTATTTGATAAATCATTAACGCCAGCTATTGAAAAAGCGATTTTAACTTCAGATTTAGGGCTTAACCCTGCATCAGCAGGCACAGTAATTCGTGTACCTTTGCCACCGCTTACAGAAGAACGCCGTCGTGATTTAACCAAAATTGTTCGTAATGAAGCAGAACAAGGCCGAGTATCGATTCGTAATATTCGCCGTGATGCCAACGATCAAATTAAAGCATTGCTAAAAGATAAAGAAATATCTGAAGATGATGAGCGTAAAGCACAAGATTTAATCCAAAAAGCAACCGATGCTGCAATCAAAAAATTAGATGCTGTGCTGGCCGATAAAGAAAAAGAGTTAATGGAATTCTAATTTATCTTTTTTCCTTGCAAACGCTTAGTTCTATAAAACTGAGCGTTTTTTATTTACTAAAATGTTGCTATCTATTTTATATATATAATATTTTCAACTTTTCAGCACAAATAGCATGGGTATGGATAAAAACAAGATATATTAGTTTGTTTTAACTATTATTGAATATTCCAAGATAAACACTTTTTATTTTCATGGGCTTCCTTTAATGCTATAGATATTAATGATAATTCTTCTTCAGCTTTTTCCTTATCTATTGGATCTGATGATATTGCGGAAACAACTTTTTTATTCTGTATAAAATATCTTTTAGTAACCGTGAATACTACTTCTGACTTTATATTTTCATCATTGTCATCATGATAGTAAATTGGGACATTGTAATATTCAGCATTTGAGATAACTTGGTATCTATTACTGTTTTTTATAACGGTAATTTTTCCACGATAAGTTTCACCATATATATTAATCTCAATCTTATTTTTGCGACATATTAATCCTGCGCCTTCTGTTGAAGGAATCGATTCAAGTGTTATCTCATCAGCTTTTGATGTAAAAGATAGGCATAGTAAGTTGATGAATATTAAATAAGCGAATCGTTTAATCATCTTGTTTTTCCGTCAATTACCTTATTTTCTAATTCAATTTCAGCTTGGTTTATTTCTTGCTTTAATTAAAGCTATCTCGTATATAAAAATATTTCAAATTTATTTTGATGTTATTCATTGTTTTTTAGAATTATTTAAAACCCAAAATCATCATCTAGTTCATCTGCGTTTTTGCAATAATTATCTTCTTTTTGTGTACATTGACGAGAAAACACTTTATCTGAATCATTCGTGCTACGTCTTTTATAATTACATACCGAATTAAGTAAGGTATAGCTATGTTTTTTAGTGTCAAATTGAAAAGTTTTAGTGATTACAATGTCGTTATCTTCTTTAATTGGACAAATTTTTTTCTGAATGGCTTGTTGTTTCTTTTCATCAAAAGAAATATCGAGACCATCTAAATTCAGATAAACAAATTTTCCTTTTTTCTTATCAAAGGAGTAAAAACGATGAAAAGTAGGCACCCCCATTACATCATCGGTTGTTTTAGAAATAAAAAAATCATTATCAATGCCATCAAAATTGTAATCATCAGTGCCTTCAGGTCTATGAATTACTGTGCTATCACCGTTTTTTATTGTTTCGATTGACATAAATTCATAATCACTAATAGCAGCATCATTAATTGTTTGTAACAAACTACCGTCTTTTTTTCGGTAAACATTAATGCCAACCATTTTATAAGCGCAGCCTTTTATAGATAAAACGATTTTGAAATAGTAATCTTTAGTTGTCTTGTGTTGTAAAAATTCTATTTCTTTAGATTTTTTTTCAAATATATCTAATTCTGAGTCCGAAAAGCATCCAAATTGCAGTTCACTTTCTAATTCTGTTTTAGGTAATGACGCTAATCTTTTATCAGCTGAAAGATTATCATCAGACTCTGTGCCATCCTCATTTTCGGTTAAAAGCTTAGGATGATTGGTGATATTATTGATATATAAAGTTGCATTACCAGCAAAATCATTATTATAATTGTAATAATACTCTTCTTTATACTTGCCATTCGTTCTGATTTCGATTCGATAAAAATAGTTGGCAAATACAAAGTTGGATAAACATAAGATAGCCACTATAATGTATTTTATTGTTTTCATATTCTTTCACTTAATCATATTATCCACTTCTCAAACTAACAGCATTTAAGAATTATTTTATAGAAATTTATGGCATTTTAGTTGATAGTCTATGCTTATTTAGGCGTGCAATTACTAGTCGGCGTAAAATGCATTCCATGGTACCCAATTAATTATTTCACCATATTTTTCACTTTGATAACTCACTTTAAACCATAAAAGCTTTCTCATTTTATAAATTTCATAAAGGTTAGTTTTTTTGAGTTTCTCATTGTCTAATTCTACATCTAAAATTTTGACAAAATCGTTTCTTTTTAAATAGTTATAAGTTGGATATTGAAAGTCTGGTTGTTCATAAAGTTGAACTTTTTCTAGTTGAATATAAGAATGAATATCGCTTTTTTCGGTTGAGTTATCCAGTATATCTGAAAGCCTGTCCATATCATAAAAAGTAAAATTACCGTTAGAATTGAGAATATCTAAACCAATCATATGTTGGTATTCAAATTCACCTAATTCTTTAATTCTTTGAAATACTTCGACATTTTTGAAATGATATTGCTTATCTTTATTTGCTATTATTACTGTATATTTATCTAAATCATAATCCTTAATTGATTGATAGTGTTGATAAAAACTAATATCACCCACTTTACCAACAAAAACATCAAAATTTTTATGTAATAAACTTTCATCAGTGTGAGGGAAATAGGAGTAAGAATTTAATTGGCGAGGATCAAAAAGAGCCAAGGAACCATTTAAATCTTTAATATTGTTAATCTGCTTTCTTTCAGTGCAATAAGAATATCGGGTTTCCATCAAGTTGATTAACCGTCTCTTAACATAGCTGCAGTCAATAGTTAGTCTGTTGTTTTGAATTGTTATTGGAATGTAGCCTTGAATATTATTTGTTGTTGCATGCTTGTAAAACAATGCGGGTTGATTATTCCAATTGGCAAATTGAACATCAAATGAATGATAAGATCCAATCAAATTTTCAAGTTGATAATCCACATTATCACCTTTTACTTCTAATATAGCGGGTTTTGAAAATTCATTATTTTCATCATCACAACGATAAGATATAAAGTTATACGATTTTGAATTAATCTCGAACGAATAGTTTTTAGCTTCTATTTTGTTTGAACAATGCTCCTTAGCATTGCAGATAGCGCTTATTGATATACATAATATTAATATTATTTTTTTCATTTCTAATTATTATTCACTAAATAATGATTTTAAGTCTATTCCAGTATATAAATTAGCTAAGATTAAGGGTAGAAAAAATTAATTTTTATATAAGTAACCTAAGTTAAAAACAATGGCAATCGATACCGTTTACGTGCATTATGTCGATGTTTAAATGTAACGGGAAATCGTTTCTATTATCAGCGACAATTGACGTAGCAACCACAAGATATATTGCTGAGTGAAATAGTGGGACGAAGTGCTGGCAGGCATAAAACAGCGGCACGGGTCATGCAAGCGATGAGTCAAATATCCATGAACTTACAGACGATTGAGTTTTTTCATTCTGATAGAGGAAAAGGGTTTGATAATCATTTGATTGATAAATGCTTAACAGCATTTGGAATTAAACGGTCGTTAAGTCGCAAAGACTGTCTTTATGATAACGCAATTGCAGAAAGCACATTTAAAGCCGTAAAACCAGAATTTATGCCAAATACTATTTTTGATCACTGGCGCAACTTAAATTGGAATTTAATCACTATGTGGATTGGTTTAATTATAACAGGCTTCATTCAATATTAAATGGACAGTCGCCGATTGAATATAAAAGAAATCGATGACCTTATTTTTTGTACTAAAAAGTGTGGACATACCACCAGACTCTTTGGCATAAGCTGTAAAAGAAATTGAAGATAATAAAGGGCAAGCTAATGAAAATAATTAATTTATTAATTATCGTATTGTTTAATTTTATAGGTGCCTATCTAAGTTACCAATGGTGTTATCGAATGATTATCGCAAAACATCGCACACCAGAATTATATTATTTGATGTGTTATGGTTTGTGTTATTTCTGTTTTATTCTGATTTCAATCTTCCTTTTATATAAAATAAATCGGCCGATGGGTTTAGTGATGTGCGGAGTGCCACTTGGTATTCTAATTACCTTAATGTCACCTATTGTCTTCATGTTAGTTATGGATGAGGCTAATAAATCGGTTTTTAATCTAGATTTTATTATGGGATTTTTAGGTATTACATCACTGGTAACCCTTAATTTTATAATATATTCGGCAATTTTATTATGCTGTCATTATTCTATTGGTGGGATACAAAAAATATCAAGTAAGCTTGCTTTGAAGCAATAATTAATTACCCGAATCAGCCAGAGCATCGCCCACTTATTTTATATTGTGGCACTCATCAGATTGGATTGCCGCCTGTATTTCTTGTCTTATTTTAAGCTCAACAATGTTTGTATAAAAAGCGATCTAAACTATCCGCCTTAAAATGTAGTTCAGAAAGCGTGTCGCTTATCCACGCACATCATAATCACGATTCGGTGATGGAAATCCCCACTCCTGATTACAGGTATAATGCCTATGGATATCATGTAGTTTGTGCTAATTCTGCTAATTTTTGTTTTCTACTCCTTTAGGTTATTTATTCTAATTTATATCTAAATTTTTAACACGTTAAGGATGCTAAAGCCTTTTGCCTATTACCATTAACAAATCATTGAGCATAATAATTTATGATTGAAACGGTATAGAATCCTGAATCTTTTTTACAAATGCATTAAACATTATGATGATTTAGATCTAAAATGCGATTTGCTAGCGGGTAAAAACGTGTCACCAGTGTGAATGTCTAACCATGTTTGACGATAACGTTGACATCGCTTTATTTGATAATAGTTAGCCAATGCCAAAAATCCTTGTAATTCCATTATCTCCAAAAAATAACGTTGCCACTTAGCGACGGTATCGGTATTAATTCCCAATTGCTGGCTAATCGTTTTAAATGCCTCACCTTGTAGTAATAAATCAACAAAAGGTAACCACAGTTCACAATGAGATAATTTATCAAGATAATACTTTTTGAGAGGATTAAACGTTCGGCGACAGGCTCGGCAACGAAAATTAAGGCGGTGCCCAATGCGAACTGTACTAAGCGATCCACAATAATCGCAAGGCATAACTGATGTACCAAGTAGCTTGGTCAGCCATAACTTAAATGCCTGAGCTTGTCTAGACACTTCTACCGGCATCGTTTGTGTAAGATTCAGTATTGCTTGATAAAGATCTGGCTCATACTGCGCTAGCCACTGACGAATAACGTTATCTCGCCTTTGAGCAGCTCGTGGTGAAAGATGAAATTTATTGGCAATCAAGCTATGTGGCAGAGCAATTAACGTCATGGGCGCAATGTCAATCAGTAATGCGACAGGCTTAAGGCGTCGACATAATGAACTTGTTGCGATTAATGACGGGACTCGTTGCAAAAAGCGCTTAGCAGCAGAATGCTGCTCTTCGGGTAAAATAGCGTGATACATTGTTGATCTCCTTTGAAACGGTATAGAATCCTGAATATTTTTTACAAATAATATAACCTAAAAAGTGAACAGGTGGAATTATTTGATTAACGACTGCCCAGCATAAACAGAATATGCTATATTATTTTTCGTTTGATTTTACAAGGCGATAAGATGGATATTAAACTAACCAAACATGACAAACGCTATATTGAAAGCACAGACGACGTGTATAGCATTATGCAGCGTGTGTTATTGCGTGAAGATAAGATCGACCAAGAAAAGGAACATCTTTGGATGATTGGTATGAATCAAGCGGGTTATATCCTGTATATTGAACTAATTGCGCTTGGGTCTTATAAATCGGTCAACATTGAACCAATGAACGTGTTTCGTATTGCGGTGATGAAAAACGCCTCACGGGTGATTTTGGTGCATAATCACCCGTCTGGATCGCTAATCCCCTCAGAGGCCGATAAAGATATCACCGACCGCTTAATTCAAGTTGCCCATATTTTAAATATCGAGCTTACCGACCACTTAATTATCACCCCAAAAACCTATATCAGCTTTCGCAACATCAAACTGATGGCTGAACTTGAACAAAGCTTGAAATATGTTCCGACTTACCAAGTAGTTGAACGCATCCGTAAACAAGAAAAACAAATTGCAAAAGAAAAATTAGCGGTTGAGAGGGATAAGACCAAAACAGCTCAGCAGAAAGCAAAAGAGATAAAAGAAAAAGCTGAATCTGAAAAGAAAATACTGATTAATGCATTACTGGAAAAGGGCGTATCTATTGAAAATATTGCAAAGATTTTGGGGACTACAGTGAGGGTGGTTAAGAGAATTATTAATTTAAAATAATAGTGCATTTTATAAACAGTTAGAAGAGCAAGATCTAGAGTTTATAAGAGAAAACTATCCAGACAATATTTTAGAGCTTATTACCCATAATTTTGAGGAATATATAAATAAACTCAGGGAGGATGATTCTTTAATTGATCATGATGAGATAATAAATCTATTATCAACAGAGTTAAGTTCAGCGCAAAAAACGTCATTGTTAGGTTTAACAAATGTTCCTATTTCCATTAATTATGCAAAGGATTCAGTAGAGCTTCAAAAGCACATTTTAGAAAATAATTTTAATACTGATGATTTAGCCGTGATCACAAATAATCAATACTATAATTCCACAACTAATGTCATAAAAAATAAAGTAAAACAATTATGCATAGAATATAAAACACAAACTCAACAAATTAAGTCCATTTGTTACAATTTATTAATCGAGTTATTCACATGTGAAGTGTTTTCATTAGATGATAAATACACACTATTATGTAACTACATACCGCATCTAGATGCCATAAAAACATATAATGCATTGAAAGTAATAGAAAAAGATCCTACAAATAAAAGTCTTTTTTCACACCTATTTATCGCTAAAAGACCAAGTTTTGAAAATACAGCTTTGAGCCAAAAAATAATCGAAGAACTGAATAAGAAATGGAGATTTACCCACAAAGTAGAAAATAACCAAATTAATGCTTATGGGCAAAAATTAGTTAAAAACTAAATTGATTGAAACTTTAACGCATCAACTTCGGCATCACGAGACACCGCCTTGTAGACTGGTTTTAAATCACTCATCAAGGCTTTGTGATATTTAGAAGCAACATACTTAATTGAATGACGAATTTAATGCATAACGCAAAGCTGAACCGCTATTTTTGGGTAAATGGTATTAATCACTTCAGAAAAACCAACCAAGGCATCCACACAAGTGATTAAAATGTCATTTACCCCTCTGTTTTGCAAACCGGTCAAAACTGATAACCCAAAATTCGCCCCTTCGTTTTCAGATAAATATCAACCTCATACTTCTTTTTTCCCTGCTAAATTAAGGGTTAGTTCGGTATAAACAGCCTTGCTGTGATGCCCCCCGTTTTTTACTTTATAATGGATTGTGCATCCATCCAAACAAACGGGTAAACCGACTCTAGTGGTCGTTGTTGCCATCATCGTAGCAGGGCACGAAAAACATAAATCTCTTCAATATGCTGGTTAATGCCTTTATAGCTCATTCCCAGCGTATATATACTCAGGATTTTTTGCCCAATTTAATCGCTTAATGTTGTGTGATTTTTTTGATGAGTTGAGATTCAAATAAACCATTCCTATCTCTTGGTGCATCAAGTTCGAAGCTGCCTAATGTGGTTTTTATTGTCTTTGAACTTTCACTGTTTCGTCGATTAGAGGTAATATCATTGGCTAAATGAGAATCTAACTCCGCACATAATGCCACTTCGGTGAGCTGTTTGAAAAGTGAATGGATTTCTGTGGGGAGTTATCGTCGTTTGGCTGAAGCTAAGTCAGACATGTTCTGCTACTTATTCGATTATACCTCGTCCCTCTTTGCCAGCGACATTCGAGTTAGTCGGTCGAGATAGTCATGGTAGTGCTGTTATCAAGTATGGATTTAAGTTAAAGCAGTGGTTCGTCACCCGAGGTGAATATAATTACTATGGCTATTTTAATTCATTGTCTTGGTGTAGAAGTATCGGTTACCAGATGCCAAGAGTAAGGGATTTTACTAATTCGCAGTGTATAGGTGTCATGGGTGGTTCTGGCTGTGAAGGTTCAGTCGGCACCACGCCATCTTCATCTAGTAATCATTACCAGCGCAATATTAACGCCGGTTTCCTCACTGAGTGGGGCAACTTGCTCAACTACCCTGGTGCCAGTTGTACCGACGACCACTGGACGAGTGACGCTACTCCGGATAGTGAACGGTTCGACCGGTTCATTGTGTGGATAGGCACTGGTGAGATATACAGATACCGGTCGAGAGACTCTAGCCAGACTTTTTGCGCCTCGGTCCTTAAACCCTAGTCCTTGGTCGTGAGGTTGATATGGACTAATCTAGCCGAGGCTATTTAAGAAAGGTTGCTGCGTAAGGCACGACCTTTCGCTTACAAGATCGGTGAACTAATTAAATAACGAAGCGAATTGGTTGCGTAAGTGACCTGCCAACGCCGAAAGCGGTGTTAGCAGTGGTAAAATTGGCATATAAAAGAATAGCTAAATTAAACACATCACAAAAAATCTTACTTTTTTAAATCTAATCTTTGTAAGATCGCGCTCTGCTTTTTAAAAAGCTATTTTTGACTGTACTATTTTATACAATTGTTACATAATGTTATTATAATAACATTATGGCTTTATATTTGTTATTTTTGTAACATTACTATTCATTTACCTACTAACAATATTTATTAGACATTATTACAAAGACAATTTAAGGATCTCGTTATGAGCTATGCAAAGTATATTGATCATACTTTACTCGCAATGAATGCGACGGAAGATCAAATTCGTAAACTCTGTGATGAAGCCAAGGAATATCATTTTTATTCTGTTTGTGTGAATTCAGGTTATGTTCCTTTAGCTGCAAGCTTACTCAATGGCAGTGATGTTAAAGTTTGTTCGGTCGTTGGTTTTCCACTTGGTGCTATGCAGACTTGCGTTAAAGCTTATGAAACCGAAATGGCGATTAAAGGGGGCGCACAAGAAATCGATATGGTGATTAATGTAGGTTGGTTAAAAAGCAATGATTGGGACGCTGTTAAAAATGATATTGAAGCGGTATTTAAAGCTTGTGGTCAAGTGCCATTAAAAGTCATTTTAGAAACCTGTTTATTAACGAAAGAAGAGATTGTTAAAGTCTGCACCATTTGTAAAGAAATCGGAGTAGCTTTTGTTAAGACTTCAACAGGTTTTAGTGTTTCTGGTGCCACTGTTGAAGATGTTAAATTAATGCGCAAAACCGTAGGCGATAAGATGGGGGTGAAAGCGTCTGGTGGTATTCGCAATCGTGAAACGGCGGAAGCAATGATCCAAGCGGGCGCAACACGATTAGGCGCAAGTGCAGGTATTGCTATTGTTTCTGGTAACACTACATCATCAAGCAATTATTAATCAATAAACCCATCAATAAGCGACGTTATGTTGCTTATTGTTGTTGATGGAATCTGAATGGAAATGCAATCACAAAAAAGAATTAATGAGCTCATTCAAATTTTAACAAAAACTGATAAGATTCATTTAAAAGATGCTGCTAAGCTGTTAGCGGTTTCAGAAATGACCATTCGGCGAGATTTAAATAGTGTTCCTGCCTCATTAAGTGTTTTAGGTGGCTATATTGTCAGCGATGCTCGTTATCAAGCAACACAATATTTTGTTTCAGACCAACAAGATAAACAAGTTAACGAAAAGTTACACATTGCTAAACGAGCAAGCAAATTAGTTTTTGATAATGATACCGTCTTTTTTGATTGCGGTACCTCAATACCTTTTATTATTGATGCTATTGATGATTCCGTTACTTTTACCGCTATTTGTTATTCATTAAACGCATTTTTAGCATTACAAAATAAGCCGAATTGTAAGACAATTTTATGTGGTGGTCATTATCAGGCTAATAATGCGATTTTTAGCGCTATTGGACAGCATAGTGAATTAAATTCGATTTGCCCAAATAAAGCGTTTATTTCGGCCGCGGGGATCGATATTGAACAAGGTGTAACTTGTTATCATTTTGATGAACTTGATATGAAATTGCAAGCTATAAAAAAATCAGGTCAGAATATTTTGATTGCCGATCATACTAAATTTAATCAAGTTAAGCCGGCTTTTATTGGCGAGTTAACGCTTTTTAATCAAATTATTACAGATAAAGCGCCTGCTAAGGAATTTATCACTTTTTTCAATAACTATAACATTAACTTGATGTATTAATATGAAAAATATCGCAATTTTAGGATCGACTGGCTCAATTGGTTGTAGTACTTTAACCGTTATTGCTCAAAATCCACATCAATTTAAAGCTTATGCTTTAGTTGGTGGCAATAATGTGATAAAAATGACTGAGCAATGTTTAGACTTTAAGCCAAAATACGTTGCCATGGCAACAGAGCAAGCGGCTGCTCAATTAAGAGCAAATCTTGCTAATCTAAAATTGGATGTTGAAGTGTTAAGTGGTGAACAAGCCATTTGTGATTTAGCGCAATTGCCAGAAATAGATCAAGTTATGGCGGCTATTGTGGGTGCGGCTGGACTAAAGCCAACCCTTGCTGCCATTAAAAAAGGTAAACGTATTTTGCTGGCCAATAAAGAATCGCTAGTTACCTGTGGGCATTTGTTTATGCAGGCGGTTAAAGAGTATGGTGCCAAGTTGTTGCCAGTAGATAGCGAACATAATGCCATTTTCCAAAGTTTACCAACGATGGTACAGCATAATTTAGGTTTTACTAACCTTGCCGATCACGGCATTACTAAAATCGTGTTAACGGGTTCTGGCGGGCCATTTCGCGATTGGGCGTTAGATAAGCTTGTATCAGTTACACCAGAGCAAGCCATTGCTCACCCTAACTGGTCAATGGGTAAAAAGATTTCTGTCGATTCGGCCACTATGATGAATAAGGGATTAGAGTACATTGAAGCACGTTGGTTATTTAATGCCAGTGCTGAGGAAATGGAAATTCTTATTCATCCGCAATCGATTATTCACTCTATGGTACGTTATAAAGATGGAAGTGTGTTGGCTGAACTGGGAGTGCCAGATATGTGTACGCCAATTGCCTATGCTATGTCTTACCCTGATCGGGTTCCATCGAGTGTGCCACCGTTGGATTTTTGCCAAATTTCGGCTTTAACATTTAAACAACCTGATTTTAATCGTTATCCTTGTTTAAAATTGGCGATAGAGGCATCCAATCAAGGTCAGGCTGCCACAACAGCACTGAACGCTGCCAATGAAGTTGCGGTTGAGGCTTTTTTGCAAAATAAAATTGGTTTTATGGATATTGCTAAAAATGTATCAAAAACCTTAGAAAAATTAACTTTTCCTGAACCGTCAACTATTGATGATGTTTTTATAATAGATCAGTGGGCAAGATCACAATGTGGCCAGTGCTAAATATTATTTAGTTTTAACAAACAATGAATTAAATTTAAGTAAGGGCAGTTGATAACCAAAATTATGGTTTTACTACCCCATTAGTGGCACTCTTTGTTAGGCCATTTGTTTCGCAGTTAATGTAGGGTTATCGCTAATAAATGATTGTAAAAATACACTATCAGGTAATGCGGTTAATGCGCCTTTTTGAGTAGTTGCTAAGGCACCACAAGCACTAGCTATAGTCATCATGCTTTCTAACATGAGCTTATCTTCTGGCATGCCTGATGATGCAATACTGCTTAATAATCCTGCTACAAAAGCATCACCCGCGCCAGTGGTATCAACGCTATTTACATGAAACGAATCAAAAGTAAAGGTTTTACCTTGCCATAATACAATACTGCCATCTTTACCTTTGGTAATGAGCTTTAATGGTGCTTCATAGTGTTGTTGTAGTTTACTTAGTGCTTCATGCCAATCATTGCATTGTGTTAACCAAAATAGTTCTTCGTCCGATAACTTGAGGATATCGGCATCATGGCAAAATTGCGTAATAGTTGTGCGCATTTCGTTTTTATTTGTCCACATCTGCTCGCGCAAGTTAACATCAAAGCTGATTAAACCACTTTTAGCTGTAAGACGTTCGATTGCTGTTTTGACTGTTTGCCGGCAAGTATGCCCGACGAGAGCCAAAGAACAAAAATGTAAAATATCTTGGTTGAAATCAGGTATTGCTTGCTGAGACAAAAATTGATCAGCTGAAGGTGACACAAGAAAGGTAAAGCTGCGTTCGCCATTTTGACCTAAATCGACAACCACAGTACTTGTTCGATGTTGTTCGTCTTTTTCAAGGCTTTGACAATCAACGTGATATTTACGGAAAGTCGTTTCCATAAATTCACCAAAAGGATCATTGCCCACCCGACCAATAAAAGCGGAAGGTAATCCTAATTTTGCAACACCAATTGCGACATTAGCTGGCGCCCCACCAGCGCAAGCTTGATAATTCATATCACCAAATGGCAACAAATCAATGACAGCATCCCCAAGGGACCAAACTTTAGTATTATTCATTTTTCAACTCGATTATAGTTAGTTACTGCGGTAATCTACCATAAGCATAGATTACTCTATCTCTGTAAAATACATCATCTTTTTTACTTTTTAATAACATCATTGATGTTTAATTTTTTGTTCAATTAATTATGGCTTGTTTTTAGAAGTCTGCCATAAACTAAATTATTTAACAAAAAATTCATCGTTGATATTAGAAATATGTGACTATCATCACATATTTTATCGCTAACCACATTAATAGTTAACGTTAACAATTAAATTAGGATACTATTTAGATAAAGGTATCTAATATTGGATAAAAAGGGGATTTTTATGTCTACTGCTATTGATAAAGCCAATCAAGCTGTCAAAAATTTAGAAAAAGTAATGAATAAACAATATTATCCGCATTTTCATTTAGCACCATCTGCTGGTTGGATGAATGATCCTAACGGTTTAATTTATTTTAAAGGTCAATATCATGCTTTTTATCAGCATCATCCTTATGATGAAAACTGGGGACCAATGCATTGGGGGCATGTAGTTAGTGATAATTTAGTCACATGGAAAAGGCTACCAATAGCCATTGCTCCTGATCAAGAATTTGATAAATCAGGCTGCTTTTCGGGATCGGCGGTGGATAATAATGACAAATTATGTTTATTTTATACTGGTCATATTTGGTTAAATGGGCAAGGTAATGATGAGCAAATTGAGCAAACCCAATGTCTTGCAACTAGTAAAGATGGTATTCATTTTGAAAAACAAGGCACCATACTTACGCCAAAAAGCGGAATTATGCACTTTCGCGATCCTAAAGTGTGGCAACAAGATGGTAAATGGTGGATGGTAGTCGGTCAACGAACCCCACAAGATGTCGGGCAAGTTTTGTTATTTCGATCGGATGATCTAAAAAATTGGCAATTTGACCATGTTTTGGTGAGTGATATCGATCCTGATGTTTATATGCTTGAATGCCCTGACTTTTTTCCACTTGGTGATAAATGGATCCTTATGTTTTCGCCACAAGGCATGAAAGCAAAAGGTTATCAATATCGTAATCGCTTTCAATCAGGTTACATTGTGGGTGATTGGCAACCAGGGCAACAATTCTCAATGATTAAACCTTTTCAAGAAATGGATTTTGGCCATGATTTTTATGCACCTCAATCATTTCTTGCTGCTGATGGCCGGCGTTTAATTTTTGCTTGGATGGATATGTGGGAATCAATCATGCCAAGTAAAAAAGATAAATGGGCTGGAGCATTTACCCTTCCCCGTGAGCTCATTTTAGGTCAAGATAATAAAGTTAGAAATCGTCCCATCAAAGAGCTTGAAGCATTACGAGAAAAGCCAAAATCATTTGAGGAATTAACCCTTACTAATGAGCTTAAAAACACCAATATTGAATCTATTAGCTGCGAGCTGAACGTTGAATTTGATTTGACGCAAAGCACGGCTGAACGATTTGGCTTACAGCTAGCAGCAACGAAAGACGGTAAACAAGCTACATTATTATATGTTGATCTACAATCTGAGCGGATTGTACTCGATCGTAGTTTATCGGGGCTTGAATTAAAAGGTTATCGTAGCGTACCATTACCAAAAAAACAAAAATTAACTTTGCATATATATGTTGATGCTTCATCTGTTGAAGTTTTTATTAATGGTGATTTATATAGCTTTTCAAGCCGTATCTATCCTAAGTTACCAGCAGAGCGAACTGTAAATCTATTTGCTGAAAATGGTAACGCTAAAATCACCAATCTAGAAAGTTGGCAGTTAAAATCTATTTATGCGTAATGCCTATTCACTGCCAATTGGCAGTGAAGTTTGGCTTTGAATACTGAGCTTTTTATTGAGAAGTTTTAAATGTTGTGCGATAAATGGCTTTTTAGGTAACATAATTGACACATACAATTTGTGTCATAAGTTTATTATTACTCCATACCACATAATCGCACAATAAATGATAATGTAGAGCCATCAACGCAGACCATTATTTTTAATGGTTATTAAATGTTTGCTTAGCATCGGGTTTATCATAAACACCAAAATGATCAACTATTGTACTGCTGGCTTTATTCAACCCTAAAACTTCTACGTGTGCACCTTCTTTGCGGAATTTAATCACAACCTTATCTAAGGCTGCTACAGCCGTTATATCCCAAAAATGCGCTTGGGTAAGATCTATTGTTACCTTTTGCACAGCCTCTTTTAAATCAAATGAACTAATAAATTTTGCAGAAGAGGCAAAAAATACTTGTCCATATACTTTATAAATACGTTGCTGTTTAACTGGTTGCTCCTTTTTAATTTGCAAATAATGGGCAACTTTATTGGCATAAAACAATGATGCTAGTAATACTCCCGTAAATACGCCGTAAGCAAGATTATGGGAAAATACGACGACAATGACTGTTGCAAGCATAACAATATTGGTTGAAAGTGGGTATGATTTAAGGTTTTTTATCGAGTCCCAGTTAAAGGTGCCAATTGAAACCATGATCATGACAGCAACTAATGCTGCCATGGGTATTTGGCTCACCCAGTCTTGCAAAAAAACAACTAATAATAAAAGTATAGATCCTGCTATCAATGAGGATAAACGCGTTCGCCCTCCTGACTTCATATTCACCATTGATTGACCAATCATAGCGCAACCAGCCATACCACCAAAAAAGCCGGCGATAATATTGGCGATACCTTGCCCTTTGCACTCTCGGTTTTTATCACTTGGTGTATCGGTTATATCATCCACAATAGTTGCGGTCATCATCGACTCCAATAATCCCACAATTGCTAATGAAATTGAGTAAGGCAGAATAACCAATAATGTATCAAGATTAAAAGGCACATTAGGGAGCAAAAAGGTAGGTAAGCTCGTAGGAAGCGCTCCCATATTACCAACGGTTCTTATATCCATCCCAAAATAGATGTAGAGACCCGTAAGGATAAGAATACAGAGTAACGGTGGTGGCAAAATTTTTCCTATTTTAGGGACATAAGGGAAGAGATAAATAATAGCAAGCCCTGCAATAGTCATCATATAGACATGCCATGTTACATTGGTCAGTTCAGGAAGTTGTGCTAAAAATATTAAGATCGCTAATGCATTAACAAAACCGGTTACTACTGAGCGTGATACAAAACGCATTAAATTTCCTAATTTAACAAAACCTGCAATAATCTGAAAAATACCACATAGTATGGTTGCAGCTAGTAAATATTCAATCCCATGCGCTTTAACCAGACTTGCAACTAATAATGCCATTGCACCAGTAGCCGCAGAGATCATTCCAGGACGGCCACCCACAAAAGCGGTAATAACCGCTATACAAAAAGCAGCATATAATCCCACCTTGGGATCAACACCTGCAATAATTGAAAAAGCAATTGCTTCAGGAATAAGAGCAAGAGCTACAACAATACCTGATAAGACATCGTTTCTGATATTTGAAAACCATTCTTGACGTAAAGATTGCATTGAATTTTACCACCACTGAAAAAACAAAAGAAAATTACAGCGTGAAGCAATGCGTTAGAAAATTGTCAAAATTTGATAGGGAAGCCTGACTTCTGTGCATCACGCGAGTAATTATAATTATTATTGATAAGAACAACTCGCAATAAACTACACAGCTATACTCCAAAATGAAATTTATTTTTTATAATAATAAAACTTAACTAGTTGTACAAGGTTAATTTCTTAACTATAGTTAAATATTATAATATCTTAATGAGGTTAAAGTACGATAACATTAGTAATGTCTAACCTAAATAGAATAAATGTAATCTGTTGGGTTTTCACCCAAATATTAGTCTATGCTGACCTTAGCAAATGGCTCTCTTTAGTAATACAATTGTTCATATTCTTGTGGCAATATTCAACCACTAGTTAGTAAGATATAGACCTACTTAATTATCAATTGAATGGCGTATATTTATGTTTGATAATAACATGATATAAATGATGGGTATTTTTACGTATTACACGCTAAATGATAAATACCGCATTACTCGTTTTAATAGTCTTTAATTTTTCTTATAAGGATTGTCTTTCTAAATAAGGTGACGCTACAGGTATTATTTCATTTTGGGTTTTGCCATCAATAATATGTAAAGCTGCTTGTTCACCAATTTCATAATGAGGTAATTGCACTGTTGTCAATGGTGGATAAAATAGCTCACCAGTACCCACCATATTGTCGTAACCTAGCACAGCAACATCATTTGGAATATGAAAACCTCGACCAAGTAAAAATTGATAAGCGACAAAAGCGATTCGATCGTTACCACAAATTAATACATCAAAATCTGTTTTTTTATTACAATGTTGTTTCAATATATCAATTGTCATCATATATTCTTGAGCTAGGTTAGCTGACAAAATTGATGTGTGATAACTGGTAATATCCTCCAAATTGTTACCCGCATCAATCCATGCTTGTTCGGCTGCTGCGCGCCTAGTTTTTCCTGCTAGCGTTTTTTCTGATAAATAGATACATAATGGTTTTTTATAACCTTTATTTATCACCTTTTGCATGGCTTGATATTGACCTAAATAGTCATCAGGAATATAGCAAGCAAGTTGCTTTGAATCGCTTATGCAGTTAGCTAATACAACATTTTTATCTAATAACTTTTCAGGCAGTTCAACTTTTCTTAATCCCATTGTGGTATAGATGATACCGTTAGGGCGATATGACAGTAGGGTATTAATGGCATGATCGGCATCTTTATCATCAAATAAATTAACAATAAAGGTATTCCATCCATGATTTTGGGCAGTTTTTTCTATGGCTTGGAGTAATTCTACTGAAAACGGTGTCATGGCGGTTTCTAATGCTAAAACACCAATAGCAGAAGGTCCCGAGTTATCACCACGAATCTTTCTTGCCGATAAATCAGGCACATAATTAAGTTGTTCAATAGCTTGTTTAACGCGTTTATAGGTTTCTTTATTTAATTTGTCAGGATTATTTATTGCACGTGAAACCGTCATCAGTGACACAGATGCTAATTTTGCAACATCCTTAAGTGAAGCCATAGTTAAATCCTTTTGTTTAACAAGATAAAAAATGATTAACAGCCATTACTATGCATGATGATATCACAAATAGAAATGATAAAAAGTGTGAGGAGGTTAACATTTATGATAATCGATTCTATCTATTTCGTATTAAATATGGTCATAATGTTAACATTAACATGTTAACGTTAAACTTCATCAAATTTCAACAATATAAGAGTAATAAACATGAATATGATACAAAATAGAAACTATTGGTTCTCGTCAGGCTACCTTATTACGTTTTATGCTGCATGGTCGCTTTGGTGGTCTTTTTATGCCATTTGGTTAAAAAGTAAAATTGGCTTATCGGGTGAACAGTTAGGTATTGTTTATGCGGCTAATTCTGCTGCAGCCATGTTTTTTATGATTTTCTATGGCATTATCCAAGATAAATTACAAATAGGTAAAGCCGTAGTGACCTTCCAAAGTATTATCATGGTTCTTATTGGCCCTTTTTTAATTTATGTGTATGAGCCTTTATTAAAAAATGATTTTATTTGGGGTGTTTGTATTGGTGCACCAGTTTTAAGTGCCAGCTTTATTTCGGGCAGTGCTTTGATTGACTCTTTTATTGAACGTATTAGTCGATTATTTGGCTTTGAATTTGGCCCTGCTCGTTTTTGGGGATCATTTGGTTATGCTGCTGCAACGTTTGTTGCGGGTATTTTATTTGGCATTGATCCTCATATTAACTTTTGGATGGCGTCGGGTGTTGCGGTTATCTTTTTTACCATTAATATGATGTTTAAGCCAAAACAATATCAAGCATCACCAACTGAAAATAACGATACTGTTTT
The DNA here is from genome assembly GCF_001690605.1 of Gilliamella sp. Nev6-6. Taxonomy (NCBI): domain Bacteria; kingdom Pseudomonadati; phylum Pseudomonadota; class Gammaproteobacteria; order Orbales; family Orbaceae; genus Gilliamella; species Gilliamella sp. Nev6-6. The sequence continues at coordinate 49,149 of NZ_LZHP01000068.1, forward strand.
AGTAGAAAAAACAACGACTATACCAACAATGGGCGAAATTTTATCGCTGTTTGGTTTGCAAAAATTTTGGTTGTTTGTGTTGTTTGTTATTGGTACTTATAGTTTTTATACTATCTATGATCAGCAGTTATTTCCTAATTTTTATACTGGTTTTTTTGAAAAACCAGAAGATGGTTATCAAGTTTATGGTTATTTAAATTCCTTCCAAGTCTTTTTAGAAGCAACTTGTATGATTATTGCTCCTTATTTTATTAACAAAATGGGGGCTAAAAGATCGTTATTAGTTGCTGCACTAGTTATGATTTGCCGAATTGCATTATCTGCAACGTTAGATAATATTTATTTGATATCATTCGTTAAGTTATTTCATGCAATTGAAATTCCATTATTTATTTTGGCGATGTTCAAATATATTGTGGGTAATTTTGATGCAAGATTATCGGCGACCCTTTATTTAGTTGGGTTTAATATTTCATCCAATCTTGGCGTTATTGGGTTGTCATGGCTAGTTGGTAAATTATTTGATAATACCGGATATTCGACAACATTTTATGTCCTTGCTGGTGTTGTTTTACTGACTTCGGCGATAGCAATATTTACTTTAAGCGATGAGCAAAAATCAAAACAATAATAATCTTAAATTCGCGCTAACAATGATAACAAAATGGAAACATGGAATTTCCATTTTGCTTTTTAATGTGATGATAAATGAATACAAAACTTGCTTCTAGGTTAAGTTTGCGAAACAATGTTAACAATTTTAGTTATTGTGTACAGGAACTTGTTGTGAACGATGCAAAGATTGTTGTTAAACCCCAAATGTTATGGCAAACCATTCGACAAGAAGCCTCAGCATTAGTTGAAAGCGAGCCGATGCTAGCTAGTTATTTCCACGCAACTTTACTAAACCATGAAAACCTAGGGGATGCTTTAAGTTATATTTTAGCCAATAAGCTTGTTTCTCAGGTTATGCCTGCTATTGAAATTCGTGAAATTGCTCGGCAGGCGTATGAAGCAGATGAAAGCATTATTCAATCAGCTATAAATGATATTATGGCTGTCTATATTCGCGATCCTGCAACTAATTATTACTCAACACCTCTACTTTATTATAAAGGCTTTTTATCATTACAAGCTTATCGGATTGCTCACTGGCTTTGGATGCAAGACCGTAAATCATTAGCCATTTTTTTACAAAGCCAGATTGCGATAGTGTTTGGTGTTGATATTCATCCCGCAGCTCAAATTGGTTGTGGCGTGATGTTTGATCATGCGACAGGAATTGTGGTTGGTGAAACAGTGGTGATTGAGAATGATGTTTCTATCTTACAATCAGTAACATTAGGCGGAACAGGTAAACAAAACGGTGATCGCCACCCCAAAATACGCGAAGGGGTAATGATTGGTGCGCACTCCACGATTTTAGGTAATATTGAGATAGGTAAAGGCGCTAAAATTGGTGCTGGCTCTGTGGTGTTGGATCCCGTGCCACAACATACAACCGTTGCCGGTGTACCAGCGAAAGTGGTGGGTTGCCCTGATTGTGAAAAACCAGCTTTAAATATGGATCAAGATATTTAATTGTTATTAGATAATAAAAAACTCCGTTGATAAACACAGACGGAGTTTTTAATAATTGATTGGCTACTTATTGTTAAGATTTACATCCATTGTTGGGTATGGAATATTAATATTATTTTCAGTTAATCCATTTTTGATATTTTCAAGTAGATCACCTTTTACCGTGCCATAATTTTCGTTTAATGTCCAAACTAACACATTAAAATTCATCGAGGACGCATCTAAAACATCTAATCGAATGGTAGGCTCTTTGGATGTTAATATATTATTAGTTTTATCAACTGCTTGCTTTAACACTTGGTATACTTTTTGAATATCTGAGTTATAGCCTACATTGATCACTAAATCTAAACGCCTTTCAGGTAAGCGTGTATAGTTGATAATATTAGCGCTGACAACCTGACTGTTAGGGATAACAACTAGTTCGTTGGTTGGGGTAACAATAGATGTTGAAAATATCTGTATGGAGTCAATAACACCTTGCTGGCTATTGATGATTACTGTTTCACCGATTTTAAATGGTCGAAAAATAATTAAAATAACCCCAGCGGCAAAATTAGATAGCGAGCCTTGTAATGCCAAACCAACAGCTAAACCTGCAGCACCAATAACAGCGACAATCGACGCCGTTTGTACGCCCAATTGACCTAAAACGGCAACTAATGTCATTACCATAAAGGCATAGTACGACAAAGCGCTGACAAATTTAACTACAGTCGGATCAACGTGGCGATTTAATAATATGCGTTTTAATTGGTTGCTAATAAATTTAGCGATAGTTCTACCAATAATAAAAATAATAATAGCAAAACAAAAATGTGCAATATAGCTAAATACCACTCCATCGTACCTTTTGATAAACGAAATGGCATGATTTAAAAAATCTTCAAAATTCATCGTATTATCCTCAGTAATAGGTAATAAAAATTTTTATCAAAGTCTTGGATTACCAAATTGACTAAACCAATTGTTTGGCTAATAAAGCCCAACGTGTATCAAAATTAGTGGTTGGTAGATATTTAAAACCTGAACGAGAATAACGTGCCATCATACCTTCACAATAAGCTAATAACTGGCTAGATAAAATCCGTTCGTCTGTTATAAAAGCCACTCCCTCACGAATTTTTCGTTCACGTAAAACTTGTTTAATTTGAGTCTCAATGCGTTCAAATAGTTGGCTAATCCGCTCTTGTAACTGTTCTTGCTCAAACATTAATGCATGACCGGTCATAATTCTGGTTAATCCCGGGTTTTTTTCAGAAAAGCCTAATATCAACGCAAGAATAAGTTGCAAGCGTGTAAAGGTATTGGGCTCTTCTTGCATAATGACATTAATGCGAGACAACAAAATATCTTCAATATAGGCAATTAAGCTTTCAAACATTTTTGTTTTGCTTGAAAAATGTCGATATAGCGCAGCTTCAGATACACCTACCGTTGCGGCTAATTTAGCTGTTGTGATTCTTTGAGTCCCTTCATTGGATTCAAGCATCGTTGCCAATGCTTGTAATATGTCTTCTTTGCGATTTTTATTTTTGCTACTCACGATCATTTTTTACCTGAATGCCCAAATCCACCTTCACCACGTGCTGACTCAACAAATTCATCAACAATGTTAAATTCTGCTTGTACAACCGGCACGATAATTAATTGGGCAATTCGATCGCCTGCTTCAATAACAAAAGGCGTTTGACTACGGTTCCAAACAGGAACAAATAGCTGACCTTGATAATCAGAATCGATTAAACCAACCAAATTACCAAGCACAATACCATTTTTGGAACCGAGTCCTGAACGAGGTAATACTAATGCAGCCAAGCTAGGATCAGCAATATGCATTGATAGCCCCGTAGGCGTTAAGATGGTTTCACCTGGTTTTATTTCAGTTGTTTTATCAAACATTGCTCGTAAATCAATGCCAGCAGATCCTGCGGTTGCGTAGGTAGGTAGTGGAAATTCATTTCCCAGTCGTTTATCTAATATTTTTATATCAATTTTTCTTTTCATCATGACTCGCTTTATATCGTGTTATAACAGCTTGAAGTAACTGTGTTGCTAATTGTTGCTTACTGCTTAATGGTAACGTTTGCTCGCCGTTTTGCCAATATAGTGTTAATGAATTTTGATCGGAATTAAAGCCAATAGTTTTATCTGAAACATCATTAGCACAAATTAAATCTAGATTTTTTGTGATTAATTTTTTTAGTGCATAAGTTTTGACATCATGAGTTTCAGCTGCAAATCCAACGACAAAAGGTCGATGGTTTTTTAGTGCTGCGACACTTGCAACAATATCGGGATTTTTCACTAATTCAATAGTAAGTTCATCGTTATCGCTTATTTTTTTGATTTTTTGCGTCGCAATTGTTTTAGCATGATAGTCAGCAACAGCGGCGCAAGAAATAAAAATAGTTGATTTTTGCGCGTGATTTAGTGCTTCATCGTACATCTGCCTAGCACTTTTAACGTCAATTCGGTTGACATTATTTGGTGTATCTAAATGAACTGGCCCACTAATTAACGTCACTGTTGCACCCATTTGTGCAGCCGCGTTTGCAATAGCAAAACCCATTTTTCCTGAACTGTAATTACTAATGTAACGAACTGGATCGATTTCTTCGATCGTTGGGCCTGCGGTAATGGTAATGGATACGTCTGAAAGTACTGAAGTTGCTTTAAAATAGTGTGCAATTTCTTCAACAATTGCGTGTGGTTCAAGCATGCGTCCTGGTCCAATATCACCACAGGCTTGGAACCCGTTATCTGGTCCTAAAATTAAGGTATTTCTTGACGCTAATACTGATAAATTATGTTGAGTTGCCACAGCTTTATACATTTGTTGATTCATTGCAGGTGCAATGGCTATTGGTGCTGGTGTGGCTAAGCAAATGGTTGATAACAGGTCATCAGCAATACCATTGGCTATTTTGGCAATAATATTGGCAGTTGCTGGCGCAATTAGGACAAAATCAGCCCATTTGGCGAGTTCAATATGACTCATAGAAAGCTCAGCAGATGGATCGAAGAGATCACAAGATACCTGATTGCCAGACACGGCTTGTAGGGTCATTTTGGTGACAAAATGGCTAGCCGAATCAGTTAAAACGACATGCACTTGCGCACCAGCTTTCTTTAAATGGCGAACAAGATCAGGGCATTTATAAGCAGCAATGCCGCCCGTAATTCCTAATAAAATACGTTTACCAGATAAACTCATGAGAAGCTTCCTTCACACCTAAAATGAAAGCGCTATATTACCACAATTAAGTTAGATAATAAGTAGCTCTTTTGCATTGGCTAACGTTGCATCTGTAATTTTATCGCCACCTAATAATCTCGCTAACTCATTTAACCGTCCATTATTGTCTAATTTTTGCATATCTGTGGAAGTTTTTTTGCCATTAGTTTGTTTACTAACAAAGTAGTGCTGATTAGCATGCCCTGCTACTTGTGGTAAATGCGTAACGGTAATAACTTGCGTTGATTGCCCAAGCTCTCTTAATAGCTGCCCTACTTTGGCGGCAGTTGGTCCGCTGATACCGACATCAATTTCATCAAAGATTAACGCAGGCGTATCCATTTTTTTTGCCGTTAGCACTTGAATTGCTAAAGCAATACGGGATAATTCGCCACCCGATGCGACTTTAACCAGCGGTTGTGGATTTTGACCGGCATTAGTACTGACTAAAAATGTTACTTGATCAGCCCCATCGCTGTTTAATCGATTTTCGTTAAAAGCAATATCTATACTCAATTGTCCATTTGGCATCGATAATTCATGCATCGTTGCGGTCACGTTTTTAGCTAACGTTTTACTGATTGTTAAGCGTTTTTGGTGTAATTTAGCTGCAATTTCAATAGCAATTTGATGATATTTCTTTATATCTGCTTTCAGTTGTTCGCTTTGCTCATCTTGTTGGTTAATTTGTTTGAATTCAGCTAACAAATTTTGATGTAATTCGGGTAGGGTTTCGGGAGATACATGATGTTTGCGAGCCAATGCAATTTGCTTTGAAATCCGCTGTTCAAGTTGCATGGCGCGAGCAGGATCAAGTTCTAAACGCTCGCTATAGTGGCGCAGTTCATCACTTGCCTCTTTAATTTGGATAGAGGCTTCTTCTAACAGGTTATAAACGCTATTTAAGCAAGAGTCGAGTTCAGCTAGTTCTTGAACGCTATTTTTTACACTGCTTAGTAAATTATTAACATTATAATCATCAGCTTCATCTAATAGCATGACTGATTGTTGGCTAAGGTTAATTAATTGTTCACTGTTTGATAATCGCTTGTACTCTTCGTCAATTTGTTGATACTCTCCTTCAATTGGCGAAAACTCATTAAGCTCTTTTAACTGATATTGCAAAAGTTGCATATGTGCATCACGCTCTTGCCGTGAAGCTTCGTATTGTTGGTAAGTGCGCACTGCATCTTTCCATTGCTTATAAGCTTGATACATCTGCGTTAGCAGTGTTGGCTCATTCATATAATGATTCAGTAACAACTGTTGATAGTCACTGCGCAAAAGCCGTTGATGTTCATGTTGACCATGAATTTGAATGAGCATCTGACCCAAATCTTTTAATTGCGAAATAGGTACGGCACGACCATTAATAAAAGCCTTAGAACGTCCATCTTGATTAATAACGCGCCGTAAAATACATTCATTGCCTTCATCAAGTTGGTTTTCACTGAGCCAAGCAAAAGCAGCTGGTGTATCATCCAGCACAAAACTTGCAGAAATATCAACGCGATCTGCACCATAGCGAATCGATGAGGCATCGGAACGATTGCCTAAACATAATCCCAATGCATCAATGGCAATCGACTTCCCTGCACCTGTTTCGCCGGTAATAGCGGTCATTCCCGAAGTAAAATCGACAAGAAGCTGATCCACAATAGCAAAATTATTAATAGTAAGTTGAGTTATCATAATAATTAAATACAGCTGATTAAAATTAGTACGAGTATATCAACAAAAGCACTGTAAATAAATACAGCGATTTAAATAAAATAACGATTTTTTTGTTATCTTAAACAGAATTATTGCACTTTCTGGCTTTTTGTTAGTTTTTGGATCTTATTTATATTATATCTGTAGACATAGCCATAAAGCATTCTGTAGCTATTATTAAGCGAGGCTTGTTTAATTCTTGTTTATCTTTATTTGTTGCTCAATTCTTCCTACTTATGCTGTTTTTATTGTGATTTTTATATTATTTTCTATTCTTTCCATGCTTTTTGCGTCATTAATTTCTTTCATCGTATTGTTAATTGGTACAAAAGCAATAAAAGAAAACAGTAGTGCTACAGCAATATAATCAGCTCTACGTTTATGCTTTTTTAATAGGATGTAAAAAATATTCACAATACAATTAAAAATGAACAAAACAACAATAATGAAATTGATAATTTCCTGTGGAGATATTGTGCCGATTTCATTATTACCCAAACTCGGGTAGATAAAACACACTTCTAAAAAATAAAGCACGTAAAGAAAATAAACCATACTTAAACCCGATAACAAAATCTAAAAACTTTTTTATATTATATTGTTATCAATAAAAATACTAATTAATTATGTGCTATAAAAATACCGTTTATAAAAATTTAACAGATTATTTTTAATAAATGGCTACTTTCTATTATTTCAATCATGTTTACTGTTAGCTGATTCTTTCTATTCTTCTTTTATCTAAAATTACAGTGGAGTATACTTTAAACACCTCTTCTTTTAATTATGGGGAAACCCAATATGTTTGGAAATAAAACAAATCGCCAAGTAATTATTTGGACAACTATCATTGGTGGCTTTTTCAGTTCATTAGTAAAATGGGGTTCAGAGGTTAATATGCCTCCTCGTGTACCAGGTGAAATATCGCCACCAGCAGCGCACATTGATGCATGGCTTGGTTGGTTAGGCATTAATTCTCATTCACTGGATTATATTTATCAAGGCGCAAGTGTTTTAGGGGCGGTGACACTTTATCACTGGTTATTTAGTTTTGCTTTTGCCTTTGTTTATGTTGCTGGCGCATATTATTGTAATAAAATCCGCTTATGGTATGGTGCATTATACGGCATTATTATAACTGTTGTTATGCATGGTTTTTTAATTCCGTTACTTGGCTTTCGCCATCCTGCTTATGATGCTGAAGGAACTGTGGGTTGGTTATGGAATTTAAATGGTTATGAGCTTTGGAGTGAAATTCTGGGCCATATTTATTGGGGAGCATCAATCGAAGTGTGTATGATCGCGGTATTAGCCCATTTTGCAAGACCAATTCATGGTAAGTGGCGTCAATAATTGATTTAAATTTAGATCAGTTCATGTTAGATCCTGCTATTAAGCTATAGTGGGATTTTTTATTCTATTTGATATAGAATAAAACTATAACAATCAATAAAAAACTAGAATTATTCAATATCTGTTTTTTTTGTTATCTTTTTTATCACTAAAGAAAAATGATAAAAAGGAAATAAAAATGAATACTGCTGTTATTGGATATCCTCGTGTTGGTAAGCTTCGCGAACTCAAATTTGCAACAGAAGCTTATTTTAAAGGTAATAAAACCCAAGCTGAGTTATTAAACGAAGCCAAGGCGTTACGCGCCGAGCACTTAAAACAACAAGCGGCACAAAAAATTGCTTTTATTTCATCGAATGATTTTTCATTTTATGATGCGGTATTAGATACAGCATGTTTACTTAATGTCATTCCAAAACGTTACCAAGATTTAGGTTTACCAGAACTTGACCGCTATTTTGCCATGGCACGTGGTTATCAAGGTGAAAAAGGTGATGTGCGTGCGCTGGCTATGAAAAAATGGTTTAATACCAATTACCATTATTTAGTGCCTGAAATTGAAGATTCAGTACAGATTAAGTTAACAGGTACGAAACCTTTTGACGAATATCAAGAAGCTAAAGCGCTAGGCGTGCAAACCAAACCAGTTGTGATTGGTGCATTAACCTTTTTTAAATTAGCTCAGTATTTAGGTAAAAAACAGTTTGGTGATTTTAAAGCGGATATTATTAAAGCTTATCAAGAGATCATCCAAAAATTCACAACGCTTGGTGCTGAGTGGATCCAAATTGATGAGCCAATTTTAGTGACGGATCTAAATAAAGACGATATCGCTTTATTTACTGAACTTTATCAAGCAATTTTATCGGTTAAAGGTAATACCAAAATTATTCTACAAACCTATTTTGGTGATGTGCGTGATTGTTATAAAGAACTTGTCGCTTTACCTTTTGATGGTATTGGGCTTGATTTTGTTGAAGGTAAACAGTCACTAGCTTTACTTGAAAATCATGGTTTTCCTACTGATAAAGTGTTATTTGCTGGTGTTGTTAATGGTAAAAATATCTGGAAAAATAATTACCAAAAAACCTTATCTTTACTAGGTCAAATAAAACAAAATGCCACAAATATTGTAATTAATACATCTTGTTCATTACTCCATGTTCCTTATACCTTACAAAATGAGACCAAATTAACCATTCAACAACGCGCTTATTTTGCTTTTGCCCAAGAAAAGCTGCAAGAGCTTGCTGAACTTGGTCAGTTATTTAATGATGCAAATCCTGAAAATAACACCGCTTATAAAACCAATCAAACACTATTTACCCGTGAACGTGAAGGTGCAAACCAAGCGGTTCGCCAAAAAGTGGCGGCATTAAACGCGTCTGATTTTACCCGTTTACCTGAGTTTTCAGTGCGTGAAGCAGCGCAGAAAAAGGCCTTTAATTTGCCACTATTACCAACTACCACTATTGGATCATTCCCACAAACGCCTGATGTACGTTTAAATCGTGCTAAATTCAAAAAAGGTGAAATTTGCCTGAACGAATACACTGAGTTTAATCAACAAAAAATTGCTGAATGCATTAAATTACAAGAAGAAATTGGTATTGATGTGTTAGTGCATGGTGAATTTGAACGTAATGACATGGTCGAATATTTTGGTGAAAGCTTAAATGGCTTTGTGTTTACCGAAAAAGCATGGGTGCAATCTTACGGTACACGTTGCGTTAAGCCACCGATTGTTTGGGGGGATATTTCACGCTCTAAACCGATTACGGTTGAATATTCGAAATATGCACAAAGCCTGACTAATAAACCTGTTAAAGGCATGTTAACAGGGCCTGTCACCATTTTAAATTGGTCATTCCCACGCGAAGATATCTCTCAAAAAGAATCGGTATTCCAAATTGGATTGGCCATTGGTGATGAAGTGTTAGATCTTGAAGCTGCTGGCATTAAGATTATCCAAATTGACGAAGCCGCCTTAAAAGAAAAATTACCACTGCGTAAAGCGGATTGGAACAGCGAATATCTTGATTGGGCGATTCCGGCATTTAGATTAGTACACAGCAAAGTCCAAGCTGATACCCAAATTCATACACATATGTGTTATAGCGAATTTGCTGACATCATTAAAGATATTGATGCAATGGATGCTGATGTGATTTCTTTCGAAGCTTCTCGCTCTAATCTGCAATTAATTGATGTACTCAATGCTAATAATTTTAAAACTGAAGTGGGACCAGGTGTTTACGATATCCATTCGCCACGCGTTCCGCCTGTTGCTGAAATTAAAGCGACGATTGAAAAATTACTGGCGAAGATTGATAAGCAAAAATTATGGATTAATCCAGACTGTGGTTTAAAAACGCGTGGCGAAAAAGAAGTAATTGAAAGCTTGCAGCATCTTGTTGAGGCTACATTAGAAGTAAGAAAAACACTGAATTAGGCACTGTTTTTACAAAAAACTGAGCTTATTTACTAAGACATCGTACTTTACGAGCCTGAAAATTCCGTCGCCTATTTTGGTGGCGGAAATATTAATAAGGAAAATAAGTGATATAACGAATGGATGATACAAATGAAAACAAATCTATTATTTAATCAAAAAACGGTGTTCTCTTTTGAAGTTTTTCCCCCTAAAAAAACCTCACCTTTAGCAACCATTTATAGCACGTTGCGAGAGCTTGGTTATTTTAAGCCCGATTTTATTAGTGTTACTTATGGTGCTGGTGGTAGCTTAAATGGTCAAACCACCATTGATATTGCGCATTCGGTTAAACATACTTATGGCATCGAAAGTGTTGCGCACTTACCGGGGATCAATTTTGATAAAGCCGAAATGCAAAAAATCCTACACGATCTTAAATGTGCAGGGATTGATAACGTGCTTGCTTTGCGTGGTGACATCAGCCCGAATGTGCAACCTAAAGATGATTTTCGTTTTGCCAGCGAACTGGTGACATTTATTAAAGAAAACGGCGATTTTAACGTGATTGGTGCATGTTATCCAGAAGGTCATCTTGAAGCATCAACCCTAAAACAAGATCTGATCCATTTAAAAGAAAAGGTCAATGCTGGTACTGATCAACTGATTTCGCAGCTATTTTTTGATAACGACTATTTTTATGCATTTTTAGATAAAGCGCACGATATGGGCATTAATGTGCCGATAGAAGCCGGCATTATGCCAGTGACTAATAAAAACCAAATTGAGCGCATGGTATCGATGTGTGGGGTGAATTTACCGAAAAAATTCAAACAAATGATGGAAAAATATGAACATCATCCTGATGCATTTCGTGATGCGGGTATTGCTTATGCAATTGATCAGATTGTTGATTTAGTTTCACAAAATGTGGATGGCATTCATTTATACACTATGAACAATAGCTACATAGCCAGACGCATTAGCGAAGCTGTCGCAACATTATTAGCTGTACCAAAATCAAAATAGTAATGATGAAAAAAGGATATATCAAGGATTGATAGGAATTGGTTGCGGGGGCTGGATTTGAACCAACGACCTTCGGGTTATGAGCCCGACGAGCTACCAAGCTGCTCCACCCCGCGTCAAAGAGGTAGCTATATTATAGTAATAAAATAAAAAAGCAATACCTATTTAGCTTAAACGCTACATTTTTAAACATTCTTGAGTTAATCTAGACTATTTTCTAATATAAACACAAATTTACTTGAAAGTTTTTAACAAAAATTTTAGCCTTCCTCCAAAAACAAAGACAGCAAAATCCAACTGTGCTGAAAATAGCAATAATTTTATAACCATATGATTTCAATTAAAAAACAAAAATAAAAAATCAAATAAAATCAATTCTCTATCTGAACAGTTTTGATGAGTAACACACTGATTTTTTTACATCAGCATTTTAGTACACTTAGATAAATAAACAAAAGTCATTAACGTTAATATAATGATTAACAAATATCGGGGGAGTTATCAACATGATGCTACTATCTAATTATCTAAAATCTACAGATATTGAATTAATCAATACTAATTTAAAAAAGTAGCTATGACAAACTTACAACATATTCTTAATGATCACTACACAGAACTAGAACTTAATACTAAACAAGATACCTAAACCTTACTTTTCATGAAAGCTTAAGTATGATTTTAACGGGAGATTATAATGAACTCGTTTTCAAATGTGCTTAAAAATTTATAAAGATGAAATGTATCTTGGTTATTATCACTATTTAACAACATTAGACCTTACCTTTGTTGGTGAATTCTTTATTATCAGATAACCAATAAAAACACATTGTGTTGCATTTTATATTGAAATGCTTAAACGCCCTAAAATCTGGTCAAAGAGATTCAAGTAATAGATACCTTTATGTAAAAAAATAATTTTCTGTTTCTCGACTTTTTATGCATTTAAACAATATTTTTACGAAGATAACGTACCATACAAAGTGCTAGCAACATAATTAGATTAGTAATACCCAGAAAGAGACTTATAAAAAATTACAAACATTGAATTAAAAACTAACACAAACAGAAGGTTGTTGCAAAGAGACCACTTAGTTGGGACAACTAAAGATGATCAACTACCGCTCTTTTTTTAGTTTATATTAAATACAGGTATTATCGATTTTTACAATTCCTCGTGCTCCGTATAATCTTCTAACACCGCATCAGTCATACGTTCTAAATGTTTGGCTTTGCTAAGATTTTTTAAATTGCTGTAGGGGATATAGCTACAACGATCTGATAATGGTCCACTTTCAAGTAGTGAAAATACCGGACGGCGGATCTCTTGAAATACCTTTTCCTGCCGGCTGTCTGGGGCGACAATATGTAGTTTAATATTCATATTGGGTTGTAAGGCGAGTAAATCCGCCATGAGTAAAATACCCGAATACACCGAGGTGGTATGTTCTACTTCAAACGCGCGAGTGATAGAGCGCCCTTTTAACCAAATCACATCAATTTGTTCAATGGTATTTAAAGTGGTTTCATCATAATTCAGTGGTAATTTTTCTAATAATGCTTCGGTACCTTTTTTCCACTCTTTTAATACACGGCTACGATCGGCTTTCGGTAGCCAAATTTTCATCCCCATACAGGTACCAATTTGGGCAAGTAACGCCTGCATTTTGATTGATTCACGTACCTCTGGGTTTTGGGTTGGCGCATCATCATCGACTAGCTCGCTATCGCTGGGCACTGATACCTTAACTACTTTCTCGGTTCGATTTACTGTATGCGTTTTTAATTTCTTTTGATCTTGTTCATTAAGGGGATAATCAGTGGTTATGTTATTTTGTTGTAATAGGCAGTTTGTTAATAACTTGCCATCTTTTTCGCTTATTTTATTTAAACTATTACGCAGCAATCCGGTCCAACGACTACTACTTTTATCAATGTTTTGAGTAAAAGAAAGGTGTTGCCAAATTTGGTCAGAATGAATAGGAATGGCTTGGGTTAATGGTAACCACACTTTAACACGAACATGAAAACGAACAATAAACGGATCATCCGATTCTAAAAAAAGTGGTGTGCTATCTTCATAAGGGCCATCAACCACTTCAAGCAGACCGCACCAGCGAGATAATCGAACCAGATAACAAATAAAAATATCCCCAGCTTTTACTTTTTCTGCCAGTGATTTTTGTCGAACCCGAAAACCGGATACTGTTTTATCTGAATTCATAAAAGATTGATACGTTTCGGGTGAAAAAATATTGGTATAGTAAGCCATAAATAATTATCCGTTTTTAATTAACCTTATTTTAATGGTTTGGGTCTATTTAAAAGTAATCAGTTAAATTGCTGTTTAATCTCGGTCATCCAACGTGGAAGTTCGTCATGTAAGGCGAGATTGAGCATAAATAAATTATCAATATCTTTATTTGCTTTGCTTAAATCAATCGTTTCAATCATTTCAGCAAAATAAGGCACAATATCCGATTTTGATAGTTCAAATTCAGTTATTGCTTGTAATAATAGCTTGCTATCAATACCCCATTCGTTAGCAAACTGGTTAACGGCATGTTTGATTTTATCGTTTTTCCAATTGGCAAATGCTTGATCAAAATGGACTTGGCTGGATAGGCGACCTGTTAATAATTCGGTATCGACAAATTCCTTTAATATTTTTGCTTGCTGATCTTCGCCCATTTGACTTAATTCTTGGATTTGTTCGTAGATAATGCGCCTAGTTTCGTCGTTAACGGTTTGCACACCATCAACATGCTTCACTTTAGATCCAATTAAGCTAAGAATATGGGCAGCATCAATCACCTGTGTGCCCGCTAATTTGGTTTTACCGATTAAAGTTGGTGCTACGATTGGCTTTTTAGTCGTATTATCTTTAGCGGTTAAGTTTTTAAATGCGCCAACATATTGCAACCAACGGTGCTCTGTCATGCCAAAAGTGGCATTATCCCATTGATATTCGTAATATTGTTGGACAATATTAAGCTGATCATCGGCAACTTTAAACGCTTTGCTAAATTCAGTTAGTTTTTTATGATCATGTTGAATTAATTGCCATTGGGTTGGATCGGCTAAGGTTAAAACTAATTGCTCCAAATCGTTAGCTAAAATTCGCACAGCAGTGGCATAGGTTTCAACAATCGCTTTGCTACTGCTACCACCACTACCATATAGCTCAAGGGCTTGGTTAACCATTTGTTCGGTCAGGCGTGGGGTTTGGAAATTTACAATTGTGCCAAACTCTTTGCTAGAACCAAACACGCGATTAGTGCGCGAATAAGCCTGAATTAAGTTTTGTAGTTTTAAGGTACGGTCAACATAAAGGGTATTAAGTCGTTTAGAATCATAGCCCGTTAATAGCTGATCAGCGACAATCACTAAATCAATATTTTTGCTATTACGACCACTACCGCCACGGGTAGCACGCTCGACCACATCCTCAAAATAGGCTTGTTCGCCATGCTTTTTATCACCGGCGATAAACTTAATGCCAGTAAACGCTGCGTAATCGTTAAACATGGCACTGATAATTTCGGGATCGACATTATCTGGATCATTTTCGTTACCAAAGCTAAAGGTCATGGCGATATTGATTTTTTGCTGTTGGCTTGCAAGTTGTTTTTTAAATTCCTGATAATAGGCAATCACCCGTTCTTTATAAGCGACGGTTAAAATAGCATTAAATTGTTGCTGTTGAGATTGTGCTTGCCAGTTATTTAAAATCTCTGTAACCACTTGTGGTATATGAGTTTGATCATGATAAACTAATAGCTCTTTATCTATCGCTTGCTTTTCAACTTCGGTTTCGCTCCAGCTATGTACTAATCGGGAGATTTCGCGATCGGATTGTTCTGGTTTTTCGATTTTAATACGCTCAATAAGCTTATCGCGTAAATCTTCATAACTGCTAAATTCGCCAGTATTAATATAATCGACATGAAACCCGAGCACGTTGCCATCAGCAATGGCTTCATCAATGGTATATTGATGTAATTTAGGACCAAATAGCTTCTCGGTAGTATTAATCACTTCGCTGTTTTCGTTTATTTTGCCTTTAATTTTGTTTTCGTCAAACAGTGGCGTACCAGTAAAGCCAAAAAATAACCCATTTCTTCTAAAATGGCTTTTTATATCGCCCATCATATTTTTCATGGTGGAACGGTGTGCTTCGTCAACAATAAAGACAATTTTTTTATCGGCTAAGTGACTATCTTTACCCTCTTCAAGGGCTTTAACCAAATTATGCAGTTTAAAGATAGTGGTGACCACAATGCCATTTTGGCGCGTGCTAAGGTGTTTTCTAAGTTGCGCAGTGCTGTGCGTGTCATCAACCGTGACAGGCTCAAAGGCAGCATAGGCTTTAAAGTTATCACTGGTGCGGCTATCAAGTTCACGCCGATCGACCAAAAAGACCACTTTATCAAAATAAGCTCGAGTTGATAAAAATAGCGCAGTTTTAAAACTGGTGATAGTTTTACCCGATCCTGTAGTATGCCAAACAAAGCCGCCATGTGGTTTTTTATTGGGATTATCCCAACCAAATGCCGCCCCTTCTACTGCTTGTAAAGCAAAGACCTGATAAGGGCGCATTAGCATATGTCGGCGGTTTTCTTCCTCTTTGGCTTCATCAATGACTAAGTAGTCGCCCACCATTTGATGCGCCATGGGGATCATTAAAAAGTGTTCAATGACTTGTTGCCAATGATTGATCGGTTGATTTAATTTATTTGCCCAATGAAACACAAAGCTAGGGTTAAAGTCACTAATTGATTTAGGCGTGGCAAAGTAACGAGTTTCGATTTCACTACTTATTACCATCATTTGCGAAAAAGCCATAAAATTGTGGCTATATTCACCATCTCGATAGTAACGCTTAAACTGTTCAAATGCTTCGTCAAGGTTTTTATCGGTCCGTTTTTGTTCAATATTAATTAACGGTAAACCATTAATTAATAGCACCAAATCAAAACGATTACCGTTAGGGGTTTGTACCTCGCGGGCAATGCGATAACTGGAATCACCGCCACGCACTTCGGCTTTTTTAAAGATAGTTAAGGTAATTTGTTTACGGGTGATAAGCGGGTTATCATCGCGATAGATGCCATCAATTTTGCCTTTTGACTCTTCCATGGCGAGCAATTTTGCCGCTTGGTAACTATTTTGTAGTTGGTTAACTTTTGCCATTACTTGGCTAAATTCGTTATCGGTTAATTCAACACCTTCAAGTTGATCGGCATTAAGCCGATTAAGTTCATTACGCCAATGGGCGACTAAATCATTAACGGTCACTTTATGTCGATTACCATCTAAAAAGTCAGGTGCCTGCCATTTCTGTTTTTCTAATTCCCTGACAAAATTTTCTTGAAAAATTTTTTCTGCGGCATCATTTACAACCTGACTCATTCCTTAACTCCTTTTATACAAACATTTCGTTTAAATAAGCTTGTTTGATGTGTTTTAATTTATCTAATTTTTTTTGTTCTAGGGCGATTTTATCATCGAGTAATTTAAAGAAATTACCGATTTTGGTTTGTTCTTGTTGATTAGGCACTTTAAGGCTAATATTCATCATCGTATCAGAATTGAGTTTAGCTCTACTGCCACCAACTAAATAGGGTTCAATATTTATATTTTTAAAGGCATTCATTAAAAATTTATTATCACAAATACCTATTTTACCTTGTAGTACATGTGCATGGTTATTGACCCAAATTTTACCTTTTACATACTGAACAGGATAATTTTTAAAATCATTTGCTCCGTCTTCTGCAATTAGTATGTATTCTCCGTCATGGGTAAATCCTTGGACATAGTCTTGAATACCATTTGCACCATAATACGGCGTTAATCCAATTTTTCGATTTGAAGCTGTAATTGGGATACGAAAGTTATCATACCTATTTGCCAAATCATTTATATCTTTAATATGCCAAGCATTAATAAAGCTATTAAACCGCAATCTAGGCTTTAATTCCCCCTCATTCGGAAACATTTCCCTTAGATAAGCTGATTTTAGGGTTTTGGCTTTTTCTAATTTTTTTTGTTGAGTATTAATAAGGTTATCAAGTTTTTTAAAAAATTCGCCTATTTGGGTTTGTTCTTTAGCTGATGGAAGAATAATTTCAGTTAATAAAATATTTTTATTATATAATCTTTTAATCGTACTACCTTCAATTCCTTGCCAATTTACTATTTTGTAGAACTGTTTTAAAAAACTATTAATTAGTCTTTCATCATGATTAAGCCATACTATATTTGAATCCTGAAAATATTCATCCTTACCTTCATATTCTATGGTTTTTCCAATACTTCCAGATGCTGAAATAAGAATATCCCCTATTTTAGGATAGGGATAGATTGCTTTATATTTTTCAAAAATTTCACGAGAGATAAAAGCATCAGGTTCTCCGCCGAAAGTCCCTATCTTGTAAAAAGGAATTTCACCTGAATTTGTTGTCTGTTCCTTAAAAATACGGCGATTCATTGCAACGCAGCCCAATTGACCTAGTTCGTATCTTTGCCATTCACTAGCCCCTTCAAACTCCCTAAACCGCCGCCTAGGAATTAATTTCTTACTTTGACTCATTGCGTTACCACCAGATCTTGCATCATTGCTTGTAACTCGGCTTCGAGTTGTTCGATCTCTTTATCAATCGAAGTTAAGGTGTCTTGATAACGTTCGTTTAACATTTGCAGGGTTTTTAATTCGGCTTTAATCGGTTTTTCGATTAATTCGCTCAGTAATGCAATGGTATTACCAAACCATTTTTTAGACATTAGTGTGTCAATTTCTTGATCCGTTAAGCTCAAAATCCGTTCTTGTACCGCTTCTTTTAATGCCAATTCGTCCGCTTTAATTTGTTTACTTAATGTCGATTTTTGGCTGATTAATTTATCGACTTTTTTAAGTGTTAAATATGCTTCAGCATCTTTTGGTGTCTCTTTTAACTCTTGTTTGAGTTTTTTATTATCAAATGTATCAAGCGGTTCGTCATCATCATTCTTTTTCAATGATTCATACAGTGCATCGTACTCAGGGCTGTCTTCGACTTTGGCTGCTTCCATAAGATCCGTAAGTTCGCTTTCTAGCGTTTGGATTTGCTGTTTATTGTGGTCGATATTAGCTAATTCATCGGCATATAATTCCGTAGCGATTAATTCGCTTGGAATCAGACTGCTGATAAAGCCGTCTTGCTCAGACCGTTTTTTAGCACCGCTACCTTTGTTGACCATATTCGGTACTCGGTTACGTGCTGCGGTATAAAAATCAGTGGCGGCAATAATTTCAGCGTCATGGAGTAATGTATTTTGCCAAATTTCGGCAATAATCTGATAGCCGTCATAGATATCAAGATGATTAAAGCTTGCTAGTAAGATTTTTATGTCGTTTAACATTACTTCCATCAGCGGGTGAATCTGTTCAGGATCATTAATTGCAATGATTTGTGACCAATAGCGGTCAATATAAGCTTGCGTTTGCTTCGCTAATTGCTCAGATTGTTGTAGAACACGTACATCATTTAAGATTTTAGCGCTTAATTGACTAATCTCTTCTTTTAAAATGAAATATTTCGGACGAACAGGCTCTAATGCCGACTGTAATAGATCGGGGGTGGTGGCACGGATAACAGTTAGTTGCTCAATATTGTGCTGTGGTATACCACCTAATAAATGACCTTCAACGTCGTGAGCAATATCATCATCAATGGCATCAATATAGCGGGGGATATTGAGGTTGTATTCATTGGCGATAATCTCTTGGCGAGTGGCTAAATGGCTATAGCCAGCTTGCTCTTGACGTGATACATAAGTATCAACAATTTTGGCGATGTCTTTTTCTTGCAAGACATTTTGCTTACCGACTTTGATAAAGGTATTTGAGGCATCAATGATTAATACGGGATCGCTGAGCTGTCGATTCTTCTTCAACACTAAAACCACAACGGGGATGCCAGTATTGGTAAACAGGTTGCTTGGTAAGCCGATTACGGTATCAATGTAATTCTTTTCTAATAATCGTTTGCGGATTTCTCCTTCAGCTGCACCACGGAATAAGATTCCATGGGGTAATACAATTGCCATGGTACCGCTTTGTCCTAAATGGAATAGTCCATGTAATAAAAAGGCAAAATCACCTTTTGAATCAGGCGGCAATACGCCAGCTATTTCAAAACGGGGATCGCTCACTTTTAGCCCTGCACGATTCCAGTTTTTTACCGAATATGGGGGATTCATTACCACCGCATCAAATTGGACGCCCTCGCTAGGACGTTCAGGATCTTCAGGCCAATCATGGGCTAAAGTATCGCCATTTCTGATAGTCATTTTATTGGGTTTAACTTCATGCAGTAATAAATTCATCCGCACTAGATTATAGGTGGCGGTATTTTTTTCTTGACCGTAATAGGTTAAGCTTTGTTGTGCTTGTTTAGTTAAATGTTTTTTAACTGTTAGCAGTAATGAACCAGATCCAACCGTCGGGTCATAAATCGAACGGATATTTGGTGTTTTGGCGGCGATTTGTGCCATCACTTCACTTACTTGGCGAGGCGTATAGAATTCCCCCGCTTTTTTACCCGATTCCATGGCAAATTGCCCAATCAGGTATTCATAAGCATCGCCTAATACATCGCCTTTTTGCAAAGTGACCATATCAAGATCGGCAAATAATAAGATTAAGGCTTTAATATTTTTACTGCGTTCATGTAAATTACTACCAAGAGCGGTATCGGTTAAATCTAAGGTTGAATTAGAAAATAGATTTTTAAAGTCATCGGCATCTTTGCTATTGGCAATTGAACGTTCAAAGTGATTTAAACTGTCGATCACTTTTTGCACTTCAAAATTGCCTTTATTAATATCCGCGATCCAAGTTTGATAAAGATGCTCGGGTAAAACATAATAACCCAACGTACGTTGTAACATGCTTTCTAATTGAGGACCACGTTCAGCCATACCATTGTAATAATTGGTGATAAGCTCGGACTCGGTGATCTCATCTCGGGTTGTCATCGATTTAAATGCAGCTAATGTTTTATCGCTTAAAAATTTATAAAACATTAAACCTAACATATAATCTTTATAACGGCTGGCATCCATCGAACCACGCAGCTCATTGGCGCCATCCCATAATCGACTTTTAATCTCTTCAGATGTAATCACAACGTATTAACCTCGTTTGCTAATGTTATCTTGGTATAAAAACAGGGTTATTTTTAATGGTTTTATAACCAACCTAGTTTGCGCTGTATTTTAGCGATAATTAGCGCAAAATCCTAGCTAAATCAGTCAAAGTCAATATCGCTGTAAAATAGGGAAGAAAAGATATTATGCTGAGGGTATCTGGAAGCTTGTTATTTGATAGAATGTATTTAAATTGGAAATTATGTGATAACCCAATACAATATGTATTACTTTTATCAATGGTTAGGTTTTATTTGTATGTTAATGAATTTTTAGCTTGATTATTCTAAACAAGGAGCGATTTCAAAAGATGAAACAAGTTGGAAAAAAGAAAATGATTTTCTTTTTTAGTCCTGACAATTACTTATCTCAATGGTACCCTTGCCATTTTGTCATTGATAATATTACATTTACTAGTGCAGAGCAGTGGATGATGTATGCTAAAGCATTGTTATTTCAAGATGTAGAAAGCGCCAATACCATTTTATCTATCACTTCCTCGAAAATGCAAAAGCAGATCGGGCAAGCTGTGCGTAATTTTGATGAAACGATATGGGATAACAATAAGAAAAAAATTGTTTTTAAAGGTAATTATGCAAAGTTTTCTCAAAATGCGGAGCTTAAAAAATCGTTATTATCAACCAAAGATAAAGTTTTAGCAGAAGCCAGCCCTTATGATAAAGTTTGGGGAATTGGTTTAAGCATGGATGATGAAATGCGATTTAATATGGCCAAATGGCGAGGAAAAAACTTATTAGGTGAAGTTTTGATGGCAGTGCGCAAGGCATTAAAAGAACAATCTAAATTAAGTTATTAAATAAGGCGGACTTACATTTTTAGGTATATTTTCTCCAATAAGTAGATTTGTATACTCAAATACCATATTACCTGAAGCCTTATCGACAATAATTTACTGCTTTTCACTAAAGTCTAAACAAAATTATTCTCGCTTGGTAGGGCAATTTACCGTAGGCAACACTTTACGAGAGTATCGATAAAATGACCCAAAGGGATCCTCTCGCTCCCTTTGGGTTATGGCTCTGGGTTAATGTGTTTCACTAAACGCTAAAAACGTTTAAAACGAGGTACAATGCTAAACAATAAATAAAAGTGTAAAGGGTTTAAAAATTTTTTCTGAATTATTCTACTAGCTATTGTTTAACATAAACCTCTATAACTACTCAAAAAACTTAATCGCGCTATTTTAGTGTGATTATTCAGTAACAATGGTAAAGCGTTGCTTAATATGTTTAGCGTTTTCTGCTTCATCAATCATTGCAATGGCGTAATCGGCATAGCTAATTTGGCTCCGACCTTTATTATTGAATAACACTTGCTCACCGCCAGCTTTATAGTGGCCTGTTCTTGCTCCATCCGCAATAAACTCAATAGCAGGGCTTAAATAAGTCCATTGCACATCATCACATTTTCTAAGTTCATCAAGCGCATTAGCCATATTAGTCGCTAATGGTTTAAATTGATCAGGAAATTCAGGTGTATCGACTAAACGAATAGTATTTTCTGGATTAACGTATAAGCTTCCTGCACCACCTACAACTAATAATCGATTAGGTCTATTTTTTAAAATATCAGTAAGGTGTTTTAAGCTGGTTTGATGTAATGGCAATGATTCTGGTGTCCATGTGGCAAAAGCATCGACAATCACATCAAAAGGCTTTAAATCTTCATAAGTCAGATCAAACAGATCTTTAACCAATACTTTTGCTTTTGGATCGACGTGAGAAGTTGGCTTACGTACAATCGCCGTGACATCATGCCCACGTGAAAGCGCTTCTTTAACAATTAATGAGCCTGATTTACCGCTTGCACCGATTACAGCAATTTTCATTGTATACTCCTTTCGTATTGTTTAAATTAATATTTTTTAAATTTAATAAATATCTTTTCGAAAAAATTAGTTACTAAATAAGTATTTTTAGATTAGTATTCAACGTTTCTATTGTAAAGTAGGTACTAATTAGTAAGATAGTTACCAAAATAATATTATTATTGAATTTAAAGGATTTATTATTTATGTCACTTAATGAAAAGTTACCACCTTGTCCTGTTGAAACCACATTAATGTTAATGGGTGACAAATGGAAAATATTAATTGTGCGTGATTTACTTACGGGAACCAAGCGCTTTGGTGAACTAAAAAAATCACTGACCGGCATTTCACAAAAAGTTTTAACTCAGCATTTGCGCGCTATGGAAAAAAGTGGGCTATTAACCCGTAAAGTGTATGCCGAGGTTCCACCAAGGGTTGAATATACGTTAACTGAGGTTGGACAAAGTCTAAAACAGGTGCATGATGCCATGTTAGCGTGGGGAAAGGCTTACAAATTAAAAGCGGATGAGTAACTTTTTACCCATCCTTAAATTAATCATGATTAGCCGTCAAATTCTTCACAGCCAAAATAAAACTCATCTGATTTAACATTTTTGTCACGGCCGATAAGAATGATACTAGGAAAAGGATTTTCTTCCGTGACTGGGGCTGTATATTGATAATATTGACCTATATCACCCCAAGACATTGCTTCTTTTAAATCGGCAGGGATTGGGGTTGCTGCCATTGATTTGGCAAATGTATCTATATCACCTTTAGCAATCGCATAAAAGTATGAACCACTATCGCCTTGATATTTAATCTGTGACACAGTGGTATTCATTATTTCCAGCGGTTTAGCAAAGTGATACTCTAAATTAATCAGTCCATCTTCTTCTAAATTTTTTACGGTAATGTTTTGCTCGCTGAGTTGTTTAACCACTTTTGCATCACGACCATTAATTGGATCAACCTTGCATAATAAAGCCGCTTTAAATTGTGACTCAATGGTATTATTTGTTTCGGTCGCTAATGCATATGTTGAAAAGCCGAAAATAAGCAGTGAACTGCATAAAAATCTGTATGACACCTTTATATTTTCCTTTTAAAATCATCATTTCAATTATTTCGTATTATTGCAAAAAATAATTTTATCGAATAGCGCTTATCAAAATTTAGTTAAATAAAGTCATTTTAATTGCAATGGTAAAATGGTGGACATGATATTACATCCTATATCAGTTATGTGATTGACAATGTATTAGGATGCATAATTTTATAGCCTAATTTAACCAATTTCTTTTTGCCTAGCAACAAGATCATTTTATGTAAAAAAATTCAATCTGATATGCATGCACAACACTTTTAAGTCATTAATAGATTTATTCAAAACCATCTACTTTTTTATTATTTAACTATTTGATTATGTATTGTAAAAACATAAATAACTTTATAACAATAGTCAGCAAAAAATTATCAACATTCTATTTTTGGTTAACAATAAATTAGTTTAAAATATACATAAAAATAAATAACATAATCAGAAAGGAAAGCAATTGGACGGGACAAAAACATATTGGTTTTTAGGTGCTAACTATACTGGAAATAAAGATCAAACCGATCGCTTCATTAATTCTGGCATTTGGGAAAATGGTTACGATAAGAAATATTTAGATGACGTGCGCTCAATTGCTGTTGGTGATCAAATTGCCATCAAATCAGCTTATACCCAAAAACATAATTTACCCTTTGATAATAATGGTCAGTTTGTTTCTGTTATGGAAATTAAAGCGATTGGCATTGTAACGAAAAATCATGGTGATGGAAAGTTGTTAGAAGTTGATTGGCAACAAACTAATTTGAACAAAAAGTGGTATTTTTACACTAACCGAACGGTTATTTGGAAGATTAGAGCGAATAACTGGCGGAATAAACAATTAATTAATTTTGCATTTTATGATCAGCCACAAGATATTGATGCTTTTCGCAATGCTCCATATTGGAAATCTCGTTATGGTGACAACAACGATAATAATAAACCACTCTTAGAATGGATACCTTTTTATGAGGAAATTGCTGATAAGTTGTTAAGTTACCAAGATAAAAATAAAAGACTTAAACTGATGACTTTTATTAATCAGCTAGCTTTAGAGTTTAGACTATCCCATTTAATAGGTAAAGATTTGCACGATATTTGCCCTTTTACTGCACTGGGAACATTCAATAGAGGAATTGCCGAAGAAACCAGAAAAAACATTGCTCAAAAATGGGCTGAATTTCTTGATGTTAAGGAACCGGTACCGAATTCTTGGGAAGGAATACCATTATTAAATAATCAAATCTCTTGGTTTTTTACCGATTCAGAAAATCAACAGCAAGAAATAGATAATCTTTGGGATCTTTATTCTGTCGCTTTAAATTTTTCTAATATTGATAACAATTATCAAGAGGATTTTAAGCAAAAATTTGATTTGGCTATGGCACAACCTTACTGCTCTTGGCAACTAACCAATGGTTTATTTTGGATTCGTCCTAATGCGTATTTAGTGTTAGATAAAGCAACAAAAAGTTACTTAAGTCAGTATGTAGAAATTTTCAAAAATAAAAACTTAAGAAAAAGCGATTTCAGCGGTAATGATTATCTGAGATTGCTTGATGATTTAACTGTGAGGTTTGCTGATGAGAATTTTCCTGTTCACTCTTATCCTGAACTTTATTTAATTGCATTGCGTAACAATGAAAATGCGATCTTAGATACTGATTATAAAGCTCAAGATCATTTGAATAACCAAGATATGACTGAATCCGTAATCAAAAAACAATCTTATACCGAAGAACATCTAATCAATGAAGGTTGTTTTGTTGATAAACAACAGTTGCAAGCCATATTAAATAGCTTAAGGTTTAAAAAAAATATTATTTTACAAGGTCCACCAGGGACAGGTAAAACATGGTTAGCCAAGCGTTTAGCGAATATTATTGTTGGTTATAAAGATTCAAAGAATATCAAAGCTATTCAGTTTCATCCTAATATGTCTTACGAGGATTTTATCCGCGGCTATCGACCAACCAGTGATGGAAAATTAGCGCTGATTGATGGACCTTTTTTAGAGATAATTAATCAAGCAAGGAGAGATTCTCAATCAAATTATGTGATTGTGATTGAAGAAATTAATCGTGGCAATCCAGCACAAATTTTTGGTGAAATGTTAACGCTACTTGAAGCTGATAAACGAAATCCAAATGAGGCATTAGAATTAACATACCAACACCAAAATGAAAAAGGCGTATTTATTCCCGCCAATCTTTATGTTATCGGCACTATGAATATTGCCGATCGTTCGTTAGCGATGCTCGATTTTGCTTTACGTCGTCGTTTTGCCTTTTACCATTTAAGTCCTCATTTTGGCGAAAATTGGCTCAACTATATGCAAGAAAAACACGCCTTTTCACCGCAACAATTACGAGATATAAAGCACCGTATAGAGGCATTAAATCAATATATTAGTAATGATAGTTCACTCGGCAAGGCATTTACCATTGGACATAGCTATTTTACTTGTCCTAACCAAGAAATGGCTGCGCAAGATTGGTTTGAACATATTGTTCGTTCAGAAATCGAGCCTCTATTAGAAGAGTATTGGTTTGGCGAGCCTGAAAAATTTAGCGATGCGATGAATATATTATTAGGTAATGCACAATAATGACCACAATAAATAATCATCCGCTATTAACCAATACGACCGTTGCCAAAATACCAATTAGAAACATATGGCTACTTTTGCTCTATGCTTCTGATTATTATAAAACTGTAGGGCAAAAGCAGAGAATAGAACTAGAAAATAACCCAGACGAATTAATAACGCTCGCTGCCAAACTATATTGTCAGGCAGCAAATAAATGGTTAATACATCATCTTGCCACAGATTATCAGCTCACAACAAAAGCGCTTAATCGTGTCAGAGGAAAAATAGAGGTTTTAACTACTCAGCGTAAGCAATTATTGGCAAAAGGTAAAATTCAATGTCGATATGATGATTTAACGATTGATACCCCTAAAAATCGCTATATTCATGCTGCGGCTCATCTATTAGTAAAACAATTGAAAGATGCGAGCTTAATTGAACAATGTAGAAAAATCATTCATCAATTTACTGCGTTGAAGATTGGTCAAACAACGCATTATTGCTATGAAAAGGAGCGTTTTAACCATGCAAATTTTAAAGATAATACTTTAATCTCTTTAGCAAAACTGATTTTTAGCTTGTCAATTCCCACTCAATTCCAAGGATTACATACCATTGAACAACTAAAAAAAACCGATCATTGGTTACGTGAATTATTTGAAAAAGCGATAGTTGGCTTTTATCGTGTAAATTTAGATCCTCGGCAATGGACTATTTATGCGGGTAAAAAATTAAATTGGCAATATAGCAATGCGACTGATAATATCACCACCTATTTGCCAACTATGAAAACCGATTTAATTCTTGAAAATCGCGGTCATACACAACGTTTAATTATTGATACTAAATGTACTTCAATTCTAAAAGAAACACGATTTAGATCTAACTCGTTTAGTAGTCATCACCTTTATCAATTGTATGCTTATTTAAGAAGTCAGGAAAAAGATAGTGATCCTTTATCCGTTTGCGCCTCTGGCATGTTGCTATACCCAACTGTCGGTGCGACGGTGAATGAAAATATGACTATTCAAGGACATAAATTATCCTTTTGTACTATTGATTTAACCCAAGATAATACAAAAATCAAAGAGAGCTTATTGGCATTATTAAATGATTTTTTACCTTACTAGCTTAAATTGGATGCTGTGATAATTTTTGCTAAAAAACCAAACAGTCAAAATGGAAAACCTAAATATCATATTGAAACAGGGTTTAATCTGAAAGTTCATTTCTGAAAGCTTATTGATAATAATTTCAAGATATTGTGAAAGGAAACAACTTGAAATCTAACAGTACTACAGGCAGCATCCACCTTATTACTGCTTGATTTCACTTAAAAACGCCAAATAAAAACTTCAATAAAATCAATGGTTTTCCTGAACGATTTTTATATAGAAATGCAATGAAATTTTTCATCTTTTTTGTTTTAGTCATTAATTGTATCGCTAGTTTATCAAGTTGATATCAACAATCTAAAATCGCTATTTTTTCTAAAATAGATTAGTATGATTTTATTGATTTTTGTTGGCTAAATTTATTATGGGCATATCTTCAAACAATTTGACGATTAAAGATATTGCAAAGCTTTGTGGGGTAAGCAAATCGACGGTGTCACGGGTGATCAATCATGACCCAATGGTTAAAGCCAGTACACGCTCCAAGGTAATGGCAATGATTGAACAGCATCAATTTACGCCGTCAAAATCAGCTCGAGCCATGCGTGGTTATGGCAATAAGGTCATTGGTATTATTGTGACCCGTCTTGATTCATGGTCAGAAAATCAAGCTGTTCGCAGCATGTTGCCTATTTTTTATCAGCATGGTTATGATCCTATTATTATGGAGAGTCAATTTAGTGCTGCTAAAGTTAAAGAGCATTTATCCATGCTAAAAGACAAGCAAGCTGATGGTGTGGTTATTTTTGCTTTTACTGGGCTTGAACATTCATTATTACCCTTCTGGCAAAATAAAAGTGTGGTGATTGCCAGAAAGTTTCCTGCTCATACTTGTATTTGTTATGATGATATAGGAGCAGTAAACACGCTACTTACCTATTTATATCATTCACAAAAACATCAAAAAATTGGATATCTTGGTATTGATCAACAAGACCAGACCACTGGCGCTCGGCGTTACCAAGCTTATCTGAAATTTTGTCAGCAATATCAACTGATCCCAAATGCGGCCTTAGGTCAATTAAGTTATCGCTCAGGCTATGAGCTCGCCATACCGGTATTAGCACAAAACCCATCGGCAATTGTTTGTGCAACAGATAGCATCGCATTAGGATTAAATAAATACTTACACGAAAAACAGTTTGAACATATTGTGGTTGGGAGTATTGGCACTAGTGAGCTACTGAGTTTTCTTTTCCCTAAGACTTGTGCAGTTGAACTCGGTTTTGATAAAGCCGGTAGTTATGCGGCTCAAGAGTTACTGAATATGTTACAAAATCAATTTGAGCTGAAAAGTATCACCATTCCTTGCTATTTAATAAGTTAACCCGTAGTTATTTTTATTTAATTTGTGCTTATTTTGCTCTAATTTGTGATATCAATCACAAAAAAGGGAACGTTCCCATTTATTAATTATTCAATTCCATCTATGCTTAATCTATATTCAAAATAGCCAGATTATTAGTGAAATAAAAAGGCTAATTCTAATTTAAAGGAGACCTTTTATGGCTAAAAATACCCAATTAACTAGCCAATCGATAATGCAATTGATCGAGTTGATTGGTGGGAAAGAAAATATTGCCAGTGTTACCCATTGTCTAACAAGATTGAGGTTTGCCTTAGTTGATCCTAAGCTAGCTGATGTCCAAGCTATAGAAGAACTGCCTTTTGTGAAAGGTTGTTTTAATAATGCTGGGCAATTTCAAGTTATCATTGGTACCAATGTTGATAGTTATTACAAAGTATTGATCCAGCAATTAAATTTAGATGAAGCAAGCAAAGAGCAAACTAAAGTTGCAGCTAAAAAGAATATGTCTTTTTTTGAAAGGTTTATTTCTAACTTAGCGGAAATTTTTGTGCCATTATTACCAGCTTTAATCGCTGGTGGTTTATTACTTGGATTACGTAATATTATTGGCGAAATGCCAACTATTGATGGTAAGCCGCTTATACAAACCTATCATTGGCTGGCTCCAATTTACAGTATACTTTGGTTACCTTGCGAAGCGATTTTCCACTTTTTACCAGTTGCCATTTGTTGGTCTACTGTGAAAAAGATGGGAGGATCGCCAATTTTAGGTATTGTTTTAGGTATCACTTTGGTTTCACCACAATTGATGAATGCTTATGATCTTGGCAGTAAAATACCTGATGTTTGGGATTTTGGTTGGTTTAGTATCGAAAAAGTCGGCTATCAAGCGCAGGTGATTCCATCTATTTTTGCTGGTTTAGCGTTGGGTTGGATCGAAACACGATTACGCAAAATTGTACCTGATTACTTGAATCTAGTGATTGTGCCGATTGTTGCGCTTCTTGTTTCTGTGTTTTTAGCCCATTTTATTTTAGGTCCATTTGGTCGCATGTTAGGTAATGGTATTGCTTATATTGTTAAATACTTAATGACAGGTGATTATGCCTTTATTGGTTCGGCTATTTTTGGCTTTATTTATTCACCACTGGTGATTACAGGTATTCATCACACCACGCTTGCTATTGACATGCAGATGACCAATAGTATGGGTGGAACACCAATTTGGCCCATTATTGCTTTATCTAACATAGCTCAAGCTTCAGCCGTGGTTGGTATTATTTTAGCCAGTAAAAAACAAAATGAACGTGAAGTCTCTGTGCCTGCGGCGATATCAGCTTATTTAGGCGTGACTGAGCCTGCCATGTATGGCATTAATTTGCGTTATAAGTTCCCGATGTTATGCGCCATGATTGGCTCGGCGTTAGCCGGATTAATTTGTGGGTTAGCTGGCGTGTTGTCTAATGGCATTGGTGTTGGCGGCTTACCCGGCATATTGACTATCAAACCGATATATTGGTCAATTTATGCCGTTGCTATGTTGGTAGCAATTGTCGTTCCGATTGTTTTAACCTCGTTAGTTTATAAAATAAAACAGAAGCAAGGCACGTTAAATATCCGCTAACTTATTGATGTCACTTTTTATCGTTGTATTAACTAAACGATAAGTGATTAACTGATTAACAAAAAGAGTGCACAATGAACAAAATTACAATTCCTTGGTGGCAAAATGGGACTATCTATCAAATTTATGTAAAAAGTTTTCAAGCTAGTGGCACAAATTCAACTGGAGACTTACAAGGTATTATTAAGCGATTAGATTACTTAAAAAACCTTGGAATTAGTGCCATTTGGTTAACGCCAATCTATCCGTCGCCGCAAATTGATAACGGTTATGATGTTTCGGATTATTACGATATTGATCCAAGCTATGGCACAATGGATGATTTTGAGCTACTCATTGCACAAGCTCATCAACGAGATATCCGAATTATGATGGATATGGTGTTTAATCATACTTCAACCCAGCATCCTTGGTTTAAAGCAGCTTTAGATAAAAATAGCCCTTACCGCTCCTTTTACATATGGAAAGATGCCTCTCCAAATGGAGCAGAGCCAAATAATTGGTTATCAAAATTTGGCGGTAAAGCGTGGCAATGGCATCAACCATCGGAGCAATACTATTTACACTTATTTGCTAAAGAACAAGCCGATCTCAACTGGGAAAACCCAACCGTTCGTGATGAAATCAAGAAAGTGTGTCAATTTTGGGCGAATAAAGGGGTCGATGCGCTTAGGCTTGATGTGGTTAATTTAGTATCTAAACAACAGAATTTTCCTAATGATGAAAATGGTGATGGAAGACGATTTTATACCGATGGCCCACGTATTCATGAATTTTTACAGGATCTGAGTGCTAATGTGTTTCAACCCTATCAGTTGAAAACGGTTGGCGAAATGTCATCAACCACACTAGAAAACTGCCGAAAATATGCCGCATTAGATGGTAAAGAATTGACTATGACCTTTAATTTTCATCATCTAAAAGTCGATTATCCTAATGGCTATAAGTGGTGTTTAGCTAAACCTGATTTAATTGAGCTTAAAAAAATTATCGGTTATTGGCAAACGGGCATGCATAATCAAGCATGGAATGCCATTTTTTGGTGTAATCACGATCAGCCACGCATTGTATCGCGACTTGGCAACGAAAACCAATATCATACACAATCGGCCAAAATGCTAGCCATGTTGCTGTATGGTTTACAAGGAACACCTTATCTTTATCAAGGTGAAGAAATTGGTATGACTAACCCTCATTTTACGGATATTACTCAATATCGCGATGTTGAAAGCCTGAATATCTATCAAGAAAAACTCGCGCAAGGCATGACAAAGCAGGAAATCTTAGCCATTTTAGCCAGCAAATCCAGAGACAATAGTCGAACCCCAATGCAATGGGATAACTCAGTTAATGCTGGATTTACGCAAGGTGAACCATGGATTGAGGTTGCCGATAATTATCCACAAATTAATGTTAACACTGCACTCAATAATCCCGATTCAGTGTTTTATTGTTATCAAACTTTAATTGCGCTCCGTAAGCAGCATCCGATTTTTATTTTAGGTGACTATCACGATTTTACCCCAAATATTGCCGATTATTGGGTTTATGTACGTAGTTACTATCAGCAACAACTATTGGTAATAATTAATCTTACTGATAAAAAAATCAATTACGCATTACCAACACAATTACAACATCTAAACTGGAGTCAATTATTAAGTAATTATCCAGATAGCCCGTTCTTAGGTTCGCAAATAACATTAAGGCCTTATGAAGCAATGTATTGGCTACAACAAAATAATTAAGCAAGCAATATGGGCAATCAAAGATAGATTGCCTATTTTTATATGATCATAATAGTAGTAAGTGATATAAAAACTTGTACATATTAACCAAAATTTATATTTCCTTAGCTGAATTTGACATTTCGTGTATCAAATCGCTGAATGCCCATTATGTTCGTCACAATGGATGGCAAACCATGTACGATTCAATTTGGTTAGTGCGGAGGCTTAATTTAGCATCAAATAGCGCATACAAATCCTATCAATGGCAAACATTCACTAACCTATCTGGCCAGCTAGCCAAAATTAAGCAAAAATATAAAGTAGAAGAATAGTTTTTAGATGGCTAGATTTATTATTAACGATCAGCGATAATCCTAAACAACCTTATCAAATTTGCTGCTACACTAATATGTTTATCATTTATCATTCTAACCAAGTTGATCTACTTAAGACACTATTAAGTGAATTGATGCTCAGACAACCATTAGAAGACGTATTCATACCTGATGTCGTTATGGTGCAAAGTCAAGGTATGGCACAATGGTTGCAAATTGCGTTAGCTGATGAATTGGGTATTGTGGCTAATGTTGACTTTCTTTTTCCTACACAGTTTATTTGGCAGCTATACCAAAAATTGTTACCCAATTCGCCAACTGAAAATAGTTATAATATTGAATCAATGACGTGGCGTTTATATTACTTATTACCCCAAGTTATTAAGCAGCCTGAATTTAGTGCACTTAGCCATTATCTTAATGATGATAAACACGATAGAAAACGTTATCAATTAGCAACTCGTATCGCTTGGTTATTTGACCAATATTTAGTTTATCGTCCTGATTGGCTGGCAAAATGGGAAGCCAATCAAACTGTTGCCGAATTAAATTATCATTCTGATGAAACGTGGCAAGCCGAGCTTTGGCGTAAGCTAATAGCTATCAGCCAACCTTATCATCGGGCTAATATTTATCAGCAAATGCTTGAGATTTTGTTAGATAAACATTTTGATCGTGCTTGTTTAGATCCGTTACCTGATCGTATTTTTATTTTTGGTATTACTTCGCTTCCCCCTATTTATCTCTCATTACTTTCAGCACTTGGGCAACATATTGATGTCCATTTAATGTTTAATAATCCATGTAAATGGTATTGGGGAGATATTGTTGAAAAACAATTATCAGATATCGAAAACACACCAGATAAAATCCCTAATCCATTGTTAACTTCGTGGGGGAAATTAGGTCGAGATAATCTATTTTTACTACAAGAATTTAGCCATAAGCAAGATATTGAAGCGTTTGTCGATCTGGATTGTTCTTGTTTGTTACAGACCATACAACAAGATATTTTGGATCTTTATCAAAGCGAATTTTGTAATAAACATATGTCACCTATGGATAAGTCCATTTCATTTCATGCCTGCCATAATGAACAGCGAGAAGTTGAAGTGTTACATGATTATCTGTTATCGGTTTTTGATGAAGATCCTACATTGGAGTTACGTGATTGCATTGTTATGGTGTCGGATATTGATAAATATGTTCCTTATATTCGCGCTGTTTTTGCAAATGCTTCTGGAAAGCGATTTTTACCTTTTACTATTTCTGATCAAAAAGCCCGAAATATTGATCCGATTGTGCAAGGTTTTTTCACTATCTTAAATTTTCCTCAAAGCCGATTTACGGCCGAAGAGCTATTTAACTTATTAGAAATCCCTGCTATTGCCGAAAAATTTGCCATTAGTGAATCGCAATTAGCCTTGCTACGAACTTGGATTGTGGAATCGGGTATTCGTTTTGGGCTTGATAGTGGGCATAGTTGGTTATTTGGGCTTGAACGGTTATTACTTGGCTATACCATGAGTAGTGAACAAGGTGGCTGGCAACAGATATTACCTTATGATGGCGCAACGGGCTTAGATGCTGAATTAATTGGTCAATTAGCCGAGTTTATTAGCGTTGTTAATGAGTGGGTTGCTATTTTAAGTGAAGAAAAATCTCTAATTGATTGGCAACCTTGTTGCCTTAAATTGATTAATGATTTTTTTGTCAGCAATTCGCAACGTGAATCCATTTTGTTGATGCTTGAAGAAGAATGGCAAAAATTGATTAGTAGTGGTTTAACGGCTAATTATGCAGATAATATTTCTATCGCTATTTTGCATGATGCTATGCAATCACGTTTAGAGCAAAATTATTTGGCTCATCGTTTTTTAGTTGGGAAGGTAAATTTTTGCACCATGATGCCAATGCGCTCCATTCCCTTTAAAGTTGTTTGTTTATTGGGAATGAATGACGGGGATTATCCAAGAATGTCGCTTCCACTTGACTTTGATTTAATCGCACAGCATCCAAGACGAGGCGATCGCAGTCGTCGCACCGATGATCGTTACCTTTTTTTAGAGGCAATTTTATCTGCGCAAAAACAGCTGTATATCAGTTATATCGGTCGTGATATGAAAGATAATAGTGAGCGTTACCCTTCTATACTTGTTGATGAGCTTTGGGAATATATTGTTCAATACTATAATAATCAATCTGTAAATAGTTTAGATAAACATAGTCATCTTGATGCGTTAAAAATCATCCATACACGAACACCATTTAATCCTAAAAATTTTTTACAAGATCCTAAAAGTTATGCCGACGAGTGGTTACCTGCTGCATTACAACAAGGTAAAAGCCAATCATTTATCAGCGAAATTCCAACAATTACTGTCGATGACATTAATCTTGATGAATTAAAGCGATTTTATCATCATTCTATTCGACTATTTTTACAGAAGCGTTTTAATTTTTATGCTAATTATCTAGACGATACTTTACCCGATGCCGAAAATTTTAATTTGGATAATTTAAAACGTTATCAATTAAACTTGCAGATTTTAAATCAACAAATTACAACAAATAGCCAAGATCCGGATAGTTTTTATCAACAATTAGCCTTAACTGGCGAGTTACCAGATGGTGCATTTGGTGAAATTATTTATGATGAACAATTTGAAGCACTACAATCATTGGCGAATAAAATCAACCAAGAACGCTTGATCATGACAACCCAAGAAGTCAATTTAACCATTTCTACCAATAAAAAAGATTACTCATTGCAAGGTTGGTTAATTCATATTCAAGATGACGGTATATTGACATGGCGCCCATCAAAACTTTCAATTCGAGATGGGATTTCGTTGTGGATTGATCATTTAGTTTATTGCATCTTAAACCCTGGTAAAGTTGAAAGCCAAAGCCGTATCTATGGTCTAGATGGTAAACAATGGCGTTTTTTACATTTACCAAATGATGAAGCTATGGCAATTCTAACCACGTTAGTAGATGGCTATTTGCATGGTATCAATCAACCTTTATTGTTACCTGTGCAATGTGCATGGGGCTGGTTAATGGCAGCCTATAATAAGAAAACAGGTGAAATTGTCGCCAGCGAAAGCGCAATAAATAAGTTATTAAATACTTGGCAAGGTGGCTTTAATCAATCTGCTGAATGTGACAGTTATTATGCTCGCTTGTATCCTGAATTAACGGACGAGTTAATTGAACAGATTATATTTGCAGCTCAGCAATTTTTATTACCCATTTTATTACATCAAGTAACGGTAGAATAAGGCGACATTATGTTTATTGATACACATTGCCATTTTGATTTTCCACCTTTTGCTAGTGCGCTTGGTGACTCAATGTATAAGGTGCGTCAAGCGGGTATTGTTGGGTTAATTATACCTGCGGTTAGTGCTAATTATTTTGATACTGTTTTACAACTTACGGATCTTTACCCTGAACTTTATGCTGCTTTGGGATTACATCCTATCTATCAACATACAATGGCTGATTTAGAGCTGTTAACCCATATTGTTGAAACCAAACCTAAAAAATTAGTTGCCATTGGTGAAATAGGACTCGATCGCTATGATTTAACAGTAGATTGGCAACAGCAATTATCGTTTTTTAGATCACAATTAGCACTTGCCAAACGGTTTGATTTACCTGTTTTGATTCACTCACGCAAATCACACGATATTATGTACCACGAATTGCAGCAAGCCAACTTACCTTGCCATGGCGTGATACATGGATTTTCTGGTAGCTATCAGCAAGCCATGCAATTTATTAAGCTTGGCTACTATATTGGTGTCGGTGGTGTAATTAGTTATGAGCGAGCGAATAAAACGCGAAATACTATTGCCCAATTACCACTTGAAAGCTTAGTACTTGAAACCGATGCACCTGACATGCCATTAAGCGGTCGTCAAGGGCAAGTTAATCGTCCTGAATATATCACTGAGGTTTTTAAAATCTTGACACAATTACGCACTGAATCATCAGATCACATACTTAACACAATTTTAACAAATACCTTGACGCTATTTAGTAGAATCAATAGAATAAAAAGTTAACAAGCGACTAAAATAAATTTACTATTATTATGAAGTTATTTTAGTAAACCGACAGTAGGCTTATATGGCTAGACAATTGAATAAACTATTTGTTCGATCTATTTCTTCCCTTACCCGATTATTTCCTTTGTGGGCAGTTTTGTGTGCTGTTATGGCCTATTTTTCTCCTGACACTTTTACACCTATACGCCCCCATACATCACAATTACTTATGTTTGTGATGTTCACCATGGGAGTTACATTAAGTATTGATGATTTTAAACGTGTAGTCACCAAACCTAAAGCGGTGGTAATTTGTACTTTACTACATTATATTGTTATGCCGTTAACTGCTCTAATTTTAGCAAAACTGTTTACAATGAGACCAGAACTATTGGTTGGCATGGTGTTAGTTGGAAGCGTAGCTAGTGGAACGGCATCAAATGTGATGATTTATCTTGCCAAAGGTGATGTTGCATTGTCTGTTACAATTTCATCTGTTTCGACACTTGTGGGGGTAGTTATAACACCGCTGATAACACTGCTATTAGTTGGCACAACAGTTGAAGTCCCTGTTTGGGGAATGCTTGTACATATTGTACAGATTGTTTTAATACCAATTATATTGGGTTTAATTATCCACCATTTGTTAAATCCTATCGTTAAAAAATGTGAACAATTTTTACCACTTTTATCGATGATCTGTGTTTTATTAATTCTTTGTATTGTAGTAGCAGGTAGCCATACTCAAATTGGCCAAGTGGGTGGCACTGTTATTTTTGCAGTTGTGATTCATAATGCGTTAGGATTGCTTGGCGGTTACTGGGGAGGGCGTTTATTTGGTTTTGATGAATCAACTTGCCGAACCATGTCACTTGAAGTAGGAATGCAAAATTCTGCTCTCGCAGCTACTTTAGGCACCACCTACTTTTCGGCTTTATCGGCTCTGCCTGCTGCAGTATTTTCGGTTTGGCATAATATTTCGGGCTCATTACTGGCTGGCTATTGGCAAGGTAAACCAGTAAAGAATAAGAAAAAATCCAATCATTAACAAATAATATTGTAAAATAGCGTTCATCTGCTCTCTTTCTTAATCAACTCTAAGTAAGAGAGCTTAATTTTCAGAGTTTATATCCAACCGCTCCACTAGCATTTAAATTAATTTTAGGCCAAATTAAAATGAATAGCGAATTACAGTTACCACCGTTTGTCTATCGTATATTACCGTGGATTGCAGCGTTTGCATTCTTTATGCAATCACTTGATACGTCAATATTAAATACAGCCCTACCCACTATGGCTAAAGATCTTAATGAGTCCCCCTTAAATATGCAATCAGCAGTAATAAGTTATGCATTGACTTTAGCATTGTTTATTCCTGTCAGCGGTTTTTTGTCGGATAAATTTGGCACAAGAAATATTTTTGTCATGGCTGTTTCGCTATTTACACTTGGTTCTTTGCTTTGCGCTTTATCCAATTCATTACTTTTTTTAGATATATCACGCATTATTCAGGGTATTGGTGGTTCAATGATGGTCCCCATATCACGTTTGGTGTTAATTAAATCTTTTAAACGTAGTGACTTTCTAGCGGCTTTAAATACAGCCACCATTCCAGGCCTAATTGGGCCTGTTTTAGGTCCTGTATTGGGTGGCTATCTGGTTGATATGGTAAGTTGGCATTGGGTGTTTTTTATTAATTTGCCTATTGGTATTTTAGGTGTAATCATTAGTTGGAAATATATGCCCAATTTAAAAGGTGAACAGATGCCTTTTGATCTGTTTGGTTTTATATTTATTGTTATTGCCTTTATTAGTGCCACTTTAAGTGTAGAGATTTTAAACCAAAATCAGAAATATGATCTTCCATTGCTACTTGCTGCCATTAGCCTGCTCTTTTTGGTTATTTATCGTCGATATGCAAGAAAAAAACAGGCTCCATTATTTCCACTATCGCTTTTTAAGATTCGCACATTCAAAATAGGCATTATTGGAAATTTAATCTGTCGATTAGGAATATCTGGTGTGCCATTTCTTATTCCCTTGTTATTACAAGTGGGGTTCGGCTACTCGGCTATTTTTGCAGGTATTATGCTTGTACCAATGGCGATTGCGTCAATTTGCACCCGTATTTTTATTCCACATATTTTAGCTCGCCTAGGCTATCGTTTAGTACTTGTCGCTAATACGATTTTAGCGGGTGTAATGATTGTGCTAATGTCTCAGTTAAATTTATCAACATCACTTATACTAATCAGCTTGTTATTATTTTGTATCGGCGGTATTAACTCTATGCAATATACGGCTATGAATAGTATAACTTTAGCTGATTTACAAGGTGAAACAATAAGTAGTGGCAATAGCTTAATGGCAGTTAACCAACAATTAGCAATTAGTTTTGGTACAGGATTTGGGGCGGTTTTACTCAGATTGATAAGCAATACGACTAATACTATTTACGCATTCCAACTGACATTTGTTATACTTGGTGTCGTTACCATATTATCAAGTTTTATTTTTGCGCAATTAAAAAGAGAAGATGGACAAAATTTAACTGCTCATCATCAAGAAACAAGGAGATAAGCATATGTTCCAATACCAAATTATCCCAGTTACCGCTTTCCAAGAAAATTGTAGCATTATTTGGTGTGATAAAACTATGGAAGGGGCTGTTATTGATCCTGGTGGTGAGCCAGAGCTACTTAAAAAAGCGATTGAAAAACTAGGTGTTAATATTAAACAAATTTTATTAACCCATGGGCATTTAGATCATGTTGGTGCAGCAGCTGAATTAGCTAAGTATTACAACGTTAAAATTATTGGGCCAAGCCAAGAAGATGAATTTTTATTAACCTCTTTGCCACAACAATGCGTACAGTTTGGTTTTCCACATACTAACAGTTTTTTACCTGATCGTTGGTTAAAAGAAGGGGATCAGATCCAAATAGGTAAAATTACCCTTGATGTGCTTTTTTGCCCAGGGCATACTCCAGGACATATTGTTTTTATTAATCATTTGGATAAATTGGCTTTTGTCGGCGATGTATTATTTAAAGGCAGTATAGGGCGAACTGATTTTCCTCGTGGCAACCATGCTGATTTGATTTCGTCAATTACCCATAAATTATTACCTCTTGGCGATGACTTTATTTTTGTGCCAGGGCATGGGCCGATGTCGAGTTTTGGTCATGAACGAATTAGCAATCCTTATCTAATCTAACTTAAGAAATACATTGCCTTTGTTATTACATTTTTATTTTAGCGCGTAATAATAAAAGCCCTCTCATTACTCTCAATGTAAACTATTTTTTATACAAATAGTTTACATTGAGACGCATTACGTTATTATAGTTCTACTATTTATGAATAAAAGGTAGAAAATAATGAAACAACAACTGACTTCGTATTATCCAACGTTTATTACCACATTGGTTAGCTTATCTTCTTGGCAACGAAAACTATTGGCTACCACAAGTGCGGCATTACTCTTAGGGCTAGCGGCTAATATTAGTATTCCAACTTATCCAGTTCCATTTACATTACAATCATTAGCTGTGTTGTTAATTGGCGCTTTTTTAGGTCGTAAATTAGGTGCATTAGCAATAATTCAATACCTTTTTCTAGGTGCGATCGGATTACCGCTATTTGCCAATGGTAGTGGTGGAATTATGGCGCTGGCTTCACCATCTTCTGGTTACTTATACGGCTATGTATTTAGCGCTTATTTAGCGGGGTTTGCAGCAGAAAAGGGATATGATCGTCGCTTTATTTTCGGTTTAATTGCATTTGCTTGTGCGCATCAATTATTATTTGCATTTGGTGTTGTTTATTTGATGGGCTATTTGCACATTAGTTTTATTGATGCTTTAAAAGTGGGTTACTTTCCATTTGTCGGTATTGATGCACTCAAATTTAT
This sequence comes from Gilliamella sp. Nev6-6, assembly GCF_001690605.1. Taxonomy (NCBI): domain Bacteria; kingdom Pseudomonadati; phylum Pseudomonadota; class Gammaproteobacteria; order Orbales; family Orbaceae; genus Gilliamella; species Gilliamella sp. Nev6-6. The sequence goes on from NZ_LZHP01000068.1 coordinate 89,344, forward strand.
TATTGCAACTTGTGTAATGTTTTCTCTATGGCGTTATCGTGCTAAAAATCAATAATATTCAAAGTGGCGATATCATCTTCCAAAGCCTTAACGAAGATAATGATTTTAGTGACGCGATAAACTGTTCTGGCGCAGTGCCTAACATGGATAAAATAACAAAAAATATCAATCATGTCGGTTTATATATCGGAAATAATATCGTTATTGAAGCAACGCAACAATATGGTGTGATTGAACAACCACTGGCTGATTTTGTTTGTGCAGCTAAGCGCAATATTATTGGCAGAATCGATGATTTAGTTGTTATTAAAAATGCAATTAAGCGAGTTAAAACTTGTTTAGGTTCACCTTACAATCATAGCTTTTATCCCGATTCGGACGGATTTTATTGTAGTGAGCTGATCACTTATACTTTCAAAACTAAGCATGGTAGTGACTATTTCGCATTATATCCAATGAATTTTAAGGATTTAACGACAAATCAAATTTTACCTTATTGGATTGATTATTATCGTAAGCTAAAGCAGAGGATCCCACAACAAGAGCTTGGCTCACATCCACAGCAATTACTTAGACAAGACCACTTATTCAAGACAATTCTAACACTTGAATTATCCTAAAAGGAGGTAATTAACACAAAAAAGCATTTTACTATTGACATAGTGCCATTAAATCTATAATATGCGCGCTACATTTCGGTTCCTCCATAGTTCAGTCGGTAGAACGGCGGACTGTTAATCCGTATGTCACAGGTTCAAGTCCTGTTGGAGGAGCCAACTTTCATGTTTTAAAATCTCACCTTTAATAGATAATATTTTAATACCAAGTCATCTTATCCACCTTTTATCACGTTAATATCAGCAATCTATATTGTATTTACAAATAAATTATTCATAATAATTTAGCAATAGATCTATCAGAGCTAGATATATAAAGCTCCATTCGATCATAAAGTTGATGATATATTTATCGGTAAGGAGGAATGAGCAATGCATGTACATTTTATTATTCATGAAGCTTTTGAAGCGCCTGGTGCCTATGAGCAGTGGGCCATGATGCATCATCACACAATAACCTATTCTCGTGTTTATCTAGGTGAATCGCTTCCTCACCATATTGATAAGATTGATATTCTTATTATCATGGGCGGGCCTCAATCACCGTCAACAACTCAACAAGAGTGTGCATATTTTGACTCTATAGCAGAACAAGGTGTGATCTTGTCTGCGATAAAAGCGGGTAAAATGGTCATTGGTGTGTGTTTAGGGGCGCAATTAATTGGCGAAGCATTAGGAGCAAACTATGCCAAAAGCCCAGAAAAAGAGATTGGGAAGTTTCCTATTACACTAACTGAAATCGGTAAAGCCAATCCTTTATTTGCTGATTTTGGAAGTGCATTAGAAGTTGGCCATTGGCACAATGATATGCCAGGTTTAACCAAAGATGCCCAAATTATTGCTTATAGTGAAGGCTGCCCTCGCCAAATCATTGCTTATAATAAATTCGTTTATGGGTTTCAATGCCATATGGAGTTCACGCCTGAAGTTGTTGAATTGCTGATTGCCCATTCGCAAAAAGAGCTTAATCAAGCTGCCAATTACCGCTTTGTTGATACGCCTGAAATGCTTCGCTCGCATGATTACACGGCAATGAATCAAAAACTTTTCGCTTTTCTCGGCAAGTTGAGCCAGCACTATCAATCATCTTTAGAAAAATAACTGATTATATATTGTAGATAAGGGAATGGAAAATATGAAAGATATCATTGTCGATAAACCGATAAAACGCAGTAAATTAAGGCTGAAATTAGGCAAAGAGTATTTTATCTTAAAACGAAAATTAGATTGGTGGCGACATCGTAACATTTATAGTACTGTCGACATAAATAATAATACCTGTTGTTATTCACACAAAAAACATCAGTCTGTTTTATTAAGACCACTAAAAGATGTTGATATGTATTTACAATATAACAAGATCACGAATCTTAGATTAGCCATTGAAAAACTTAATGGTTCAATCATTAAGCCCAATCAACGTTTTTCGATCTGGCAAAAAGTAGGGCGTCCATCCAAAAAACGAGGATTTTTAGAAGGGCTATCATTACATAATGGACAGATAGGCAAAGATATTGGTGGTGGATTATGCCAATTAGGTAATTTGATTTATTGGATTGTATTACATTCTGATTTAACAATTCTGGAGCGTTGGCGGCACAGCTTTGATGTTTTCCCTGATATTAATCGTACAATTCCATTTGCTTGCGGGGCAACCTTGTCTTATAACTATGTCGATTTACAGTTGATCAATAAAACTAATACAACTTATCGACTTAACCTGTGGCTTGATGATCAATACTTACATGGTGAATTGCTTGCAGATTCGCCTTTGTCTTATGATTATGAAGTATTTGAAACTGATCACCGTATTGAGCAACAATGGTGGGGAGGCTACACTAGACATAATAAAATCTGGCAACGTAAAACCCATTTAATTGATAACCATACGGAAGAGAAACTCATCAGTGAAAATCACGCTATTATGATGTACACTCCATTTATCGCAAATAATGAAGCGTAATTGAAAATACAATAATTATCTTAACAATAGATAGTCATCAGCTATCTAAGTGATAGTTTGAGGGCTATACTAATAGTCCTTATACTCATTATAAATAGTAGTTAATACCTAATTATATGAAAGGAGCAAATTTCATGGCTTATACTTTACCTCCCTTACCTTATGCTTATGATGCATTAGAACCTTATATTGATTCAGAAACGATGCATCTTCATCATGATAAGCATCATCAAACTTATGTAAACAATGCAAATACTATCCTTGAAACATTGCCGGCTGAATTGAAAGATTTATGTCCAAGTGATTTATTAAAAAATTTAGATAAAGTCCCTGCCGACAAAGTTACTGGTGTTAAAAATAACGTAGGTGGACATGTTAACCATACTCTTTTCTGGGAATTATTAAAAGTCGGTACCGAGCTTAAAGGTGAACTTAAAACTGCCATCGAAAACGATTTTGGTTCAGTTGATGCTTTTAAAGAAAAATTTGCCGCAGTGGCAGCCACTCGATTTGGTTCAGGTTGGGCATGGTTAGTATTACAAAATGGCAAGCTTGAAATTGTGTCAACCGCTAACCAAGATTCACCAATGATGGGTGAAAAATTTGCCAGCGTTTCTGGCACACCTATTTTAACTCTTGATGTGTGGGAACACGCTTATTATTTAAAATACCAAAATCGTCGTGTTGATTATATTGGTGCGTTTTGGAATGTAGTTAACTGGGATAAAGTTGCTGAACTCTACGCAGAAGCTAAAAAATAAATAGTTATTACAATAAAGCTTCTATCCAACCTGTTAAAGATGGCATTTTATGTGTCATCTTTTTATCATCAATAGATTATTCATCAATACAGCCTCTAAAATTGGCAATTGCTAATTTATGACTAAATCCGCTACAATGGGTGCTTGTTTAAAAAATCATAAACTGAGCAGATCAATTTAAATCATGTTTGAAATTAACCCTGTTAAGTCAAAGATCGCTGAACTTACCGAACGCACGGCTGTGATTCGGGGGTATCTTTGACTATGATGTAAAAAAAGAACGACTAGAAGAAGTCAATGCTGAATTAGAACAGCCCGAAGTGTGGGCAGATCCAGAAAAAGCACAAGCTTTAGGTAAAGAACGCGTCGCACTTGATGAAATCATCGGTACTCTCAATTCATTAACTCACGGCCTTGACGATGTTGAAGGTCTACTTGAGCTTGCTATTGAAGCTGAAGATCAAGATACTTTCGATGAAGCAATCAGCGAGCTTGATCAACTAGAAAAAAAACTGGTAAGCCTTGAGTTTCGACGTATGTTTTCTGGCAATTACGATAGTGCCGATTGTTATTTAGATATCCAATCAGGATCAGGTGGTACAGAAGCACAAGATTGGGCAGAGATGTTACTTAGAATGTATTTGCGTTGGGCTGAATCAAAAAGTTTTACAACAGAAGTAATGGAAGTGTCAGATGGTGATGTTGCGGGCATCAAATCAGCAACAATTAAAGTGTCTGGCGATTATGCTTACGGTTGGTTACGTACTGAAACAGGGGTGCATCGATTAGTTCGTAAAAGTCCATTTGACTCAGGCAATCGGCGCCACACTTCGTTTGCTTCAGTATTTGTTTATCCTGAAGTAGATGATGATATTGATATTGACATTAATCCAGCAGATCTCCGTATTGATGTTTACCGGGCATCAGGTGCTGGTGGGCAACACGTGAATAAAACTGAGTCTGCAGTACGTATTACACATGTTCCAACCGGGATTGTGACGCAGTGCCAAAATAACCGCTCACAACACAGCAATAAAGATCAAGCAATGAAACAGTTAAAAGCAAAACTGTATGAGCTTGAAATGCAGAAGAAAAATGCCGAAAAACAACAGATGGAAGAAAATAAATCTGACATTGGCTGGGGCAGCCAAATTCGTTCTTACGTACTTGATGATTCACGAATCAAAGATTTACGTACCGGTGTCGAAACACGCAATACCCAAGCCGTTTTAGACGGTGATTTAGATCAATTTATTGAAGAAAGCTTAAAAGCAGGTTTATAACCCTGCTTGGTGATAAATAAAAGGTAAAATTATGTCAACACAGCAAGAGCAACAAAACCATATTGAAGAGTTAAATAACGAGCTTACAATACGTCGTGAAAAATTATCTGCAATTCGCGAACAAGGCATTGCTTTCCCGAATGATTTTCGTCGTGACGCAATTTCAAGCGATCTTCATAAACAGTATGGCGATAAAACGAATGAAGAATTGATTGAAAATAAAATTATTGTAACTGTTGCTGGGCGTATGATGATGCGCCGTATTATGGGTAAAGCTTCGTTCGTTTCTTTACAAGATGTTGCTGGGCAAATCCAACTTTATGTTACTCGTGATGATCTTCCTGAAGGTTTTTATAACGAACAATTTAAAAAATGGGATTTGGGGGATATTGTCGGTGCTAAAGGTTACCTATTTAAAACTAAAACAGGTGAGCTTTCTATTCATTGTGAAGAAATCCGCTTGCTAACCAAAGCACTACGCCCATTACCTGATAAGTTTCATGGACTGGCTGATCAAGAAATGCGATATCGCCAGCGTTACTTGGATCTTATCACTAATCAAGAATCAAGAGAGACGTTTAAAGCGCGCTCAAAGGTGGTCAGTGAAATCCGTAATTTTATGATTGAAAATAGCTTTATGGAAGTTGAAACGCCAATGATGCAAGTTATCCCTGGTGGCGCATCAGCTAAGCCTTTTATTACGCATCATAATGCGCTTGATTTAGATATGTACTTACGAATTGCACCAGAGCTTTATTTAAAACGTTTAGTTGTTGGGGGCTTTGAACGTGTATTTGAAATTAACCGTAACTTCCGTAATGAAGGGGTGTCGCCAAGACATAATCCAGAATTCACCATGATGGAAATGTATATGGCTTACGCTGACTACAAAGATCTGATTGTATTGACAGAAGCATTATTCCGTCGTTTAGCTATTGCCGTAACTGGCGATGCTGTTGTGCAATATGGCGATCATACTTTTGATTTTGGTAAGCCATTTATCAAGATGACAATGCGTGAAGCCATTTGCCACTATCGCCCAGAAACCAATAATGCCGATTTAGATGATTTTGATAAAGCCTGTGCCATTGCGCAATCAGTTGGCATCAAAATTGAAAAAGGCTGGGGACTTGGTCGTGTTGTCACTGAAATTTTTGAAGAAGTGGCTGAAGCAAATTTAATTCAACCAACCTTTATTACTGAGTATCCAGCAGAAGTTTCACCTCTGGCTCGTCGTAATGATGAAAACCCATTTGTTACTGATCGATTTGAATTTTTTATTGGTGGACGTGAAATTGGCAATGGATTCTCAGAACTCAATGATGCCGAAGATCAAGCACAACGTTTTGCAGATCAAGTATCCCAAAAAGACGCTGGCGATGATGAGGCAATGTTCTATGATGAAGATTACATTACTGCCCTTGAGCATGGTTTACCGCCTACAGCAGGATTAGGAATTGGTATTGACCGAACAGTAATGCTATTTACAAATAGCCATACAATTCGTGATGTTATTTTATTCCCAACCATGCGACCAGTGAAATAAGGCGTTTATTGCTAAAAACGCACTTATTTTCTGATAAGTGTGTTTTTATACCCAATCCCCTCCCGACTATCCTTAAAGCTTTTTATAAATAACAGCAATAATAAAAAAAACAATAAGTCACAAACAACAACTTCGTTATGTCACAAAGAAATGTGTAAAATCGATTGAACATAAAGCAGCTCACGTAATGTTATATGTGAATTTTATAGCAATTTTGAAATTTTGACGTACTTGTTCGCTTATCAGGTTATTTTTGTAAAAAACTTTGAGGAATCTATACCGTTTCGTTATTAAAAATAATTTATGTTAATCCCTATATCTATCATGTAAATATCCCCAACTTAGTAAAACAACTCACGTAGAAAATTAAGCTGCCTGTTTTAGTGTTTTGTATTCAATTGGTGTCATGTTATTTAATGCCTCATGCGGTCTTTCGGTGTTATAAATGGTTAGCCATTCTTCGGTTACCTTTCTTGCTTGTTCTAGATTATTAAATAGATATAAATCGAGTACCTCAGTGCGATAGGTACGATTAAATCGTTCAATATAGCCATTTTGATACGGGCTACCGGGCTAGATATAATCAATGGTTATACCATGTAATTTAGCCCAGTTGGTAAAGGTTTTTCCTGTAAATTCTGGCCCATTATCGACCCATATTTTTAATGGATACCCATGATATTCGGCCAGTTTATCTAAGTAACGGGTAATCCTTCCTGCCGGTAAGCTTACTGCAATATCAATCCCTAATGCCTCACGATTAAAGTCATCGATGACATTGAATGTTCTAAAGCGACGTTGATTACGACTACTGTCACTCATAAAATCCATTGACCAACATTCACCTTGTTTATTGGGGACTAATAACCTTTCCGGGCATCGTGGAGGAATGCGTTTTTTACGCTTTACC
>NZ_LZHP01000069.1:0-3357 GCF_001690605.1 Gilliamella sp. Nev6-6
TTGTAGCTCAGCAACTACTGCGCCCAGTATAGCATGGCTAATTGTGTTGGCGACGGTGTTTCCTTCTGTCTGTTGTTTGATTATGGTGGCTATCTTCGGTGCTAATGCCCCCGCAACAGCCCCTGTCATGTCGCCCGTGATTAGCCCATTAATAATGTTAACCGCCATTTCAACGCCTTGACGGGTGTCACTGCCCATCGCTGACATCCCTTCGTTCATCGCATTGTTGTAGGCCTTTTCATAGATTTTCTGTTCCTGCTCGTCGGTTAAAACGAGGCCTTGCTCTTTCGCTTTTTTTTGCTCTTCTTTTAGCTTTTTGTTCGCTGCAGATTCTGCGCTTATGCGGTCGATATGATTGAGCATGGTTAAGGTTTCACCGCCAATCTCACTCACTAAGCGTGTTTGGTCGATGATGTCTTGCTCTTTTTCTTTGCTAAAGATGTGTTTGAGCTCGTTACTCGCCTGCTCGGTATCTCTGCTTAAATCATCAATATCCTGTTGTTGTCCGTCCTTGTTGCGAATTATAATCGTGCCTTCTGATACCGCAGATTGCGTCGTCGAGTTTGCCTTCTCTGACTTGTTACGACTGGTTGGCATCGATGGCATGCCACTGGAGCTAATGCCAGCACTGCTGCTACTGACTTTGTAGTCCGCTTTGTTTTCGATATCACTAAAGCTTATTGTGCCCGTATCAAGGCGGTTTTTGCTCGGGTCTTCGGCTTCCGAGGAGATGACCGCCCCTTTTAGGTCGGTGTTGTTGCCTACCTTGATGTCAAAACCACCACTGCCAGCAAAAATACCCGATTGGTCGGTGACACTTGCCCATTTGCTGTCGATGTCCGTACTCGATAATGAGCCGTTGGCACTAAAGCCACCAAAGCCAGCACTGCCACTGACCGAAGCACTGATTTTTTCGTAATCATAGTCGTCCGTATCTTGCAGTGATTGGATGTTTAAGTTGTTACCCACATCCATGTTGACCGTGTTGCCTTTTAATTGGCCGCCAATGATGTTAGTGTCGTTGCCCGTTTTGATGGTGAGCTTGTTTTTCGCATCAATCACGCTTTCTGTCCAAGCACTACCATCCGCATTTTCTCGCTCTCGGCTAAAGTTGGCATTGCTTTTAAAACGTAAGTTAGAGGATAATTACAACTTCGTTTTGTAAAAATAATTCAGGAGTCTATACTGTTTTGTTTGGTTTGGTTTGTTTTGGTTGGATTTGATTTTGTGCCATGAAGAATTATAAAGATTTGGTGACAGGATTAACTGCCACCTCTAACTGGAAAAAACACAAAATGTAGGATAGGGTCTAAGATCTTGTTTTTTTATATCACTATGAATTAACAAATGCCTCAAGGAGAGTTCAGCCAAAAATTATAACTCAAGTTTTATAATAGACTCAAAAAACTAGAGTTATATAGTTACTGCCCAAAGTTTTTCCATGCTAAAGCATATTTTTTTGATTCAGTACCTAAATAGTCTTCTATTCTATCCCATAATTCAGGATTGCCATCAGAAGTATTTACCAATGCTTCAATCAATCCTGTTGCAACAGCAGTAGAAAGGTACTCATCACCAGAATTAATTCCAGATTCAATATGTGAGAAAATTTCAAGTCTCTCTTTGTCATCACAGTAGGAGATGTTATTTGCTATAACTTTTCCTACTTTAGAAAAAAGAAATATATACGGAGGATCTTCATCCTCTCCCCATTCATGTTCAAACTCATTTAATAAAATTTCAATCTCATTAGATAGTATGAAAAAATAACTAAGATATTCTTTAAGAGTATTATTCATTATTTCCCTCTAATCGCATTTTTCAGATCTTTCATTACATTTTCAGCCGCAGCTCTATCAGCAGAAGCTGCAGTAGGATTACGTTTCAACCAAGATTCTAATGCTTTAACATAATTTTTAGCTTTTTCTAAATATAATTTTCCACCTACATTTTGACCAGTAGCCGTTTCATATCTCACTGCATCTGCCGTACTACCGCTGCCTATTTTCGCATTAGGTCGATATAAGTCATCCATTATATTTTTAAGTTCTGGATCTTTTACATTTGGTTTTTCCATTTTAGCACGTAAATCATCTTTATAATTCTCATGTTGTATCCGATCTTTAGGATCACTATTGAGCTTAGAATTAGTTTCACCACCAATTTCACTCACTAAGCGTGTTTGATCGATGATGTCTTGCTCTTTTTCTTTGCTAAAGATGTGTTTGAGCTCGTTACTCGCCTGCTCGGTATCACGACTTAAGCTATCGATATTCTGTTTTTGTTCATCCTTATTGCGAATTATAATCGTGCCTTCCGATACCGCAGATTGCGTCGTCGAGTTTGCCTTCTCTGACTTGTTACGACTGGTTGGCATCGATGGCATGCCACTGGAACTAATGCCAGCACTGCTGCTACTGACTTTATAGTCCGCTTTGTTTTCGATATCACTAAAGCTTATTGTGCCCGTATCAAGGCGGTTTTTACTGGTATCTTTCGCTTCTGAGGAGATGACCGCCCCCTTTTAGGTCGGTGTTGTTGTAAAAGAGTTCATGTTATTCTTAGCCATCATTCTTAAAATAAAAAATCAAATAAAATCAATATGTTTTCTGACCAATTTTTGTGAGTAAAACGGTAGATTGGCGTGTTATTTTGTATTTTGAATAGGCAAAAACAAGTGCACTATGTGTAAAAATCAATTTAAAACTATTATTCTTCAGTTATTATTAGAGGACTTGGTGACAGTGTTAACTGCCACCAAATAAATAAAAGTTTTATAAGGTATATCAGGTTAACAAATTAACTATCACCCTTAACTATTTAATGCCCAAAATTTACAAGAAGCTTAAACAACTCAGCAAACTAAGTCCACTCTAACGAACCATCTTCATTAACCCACACCGCTTCTGCTGGACAAGACTCATCAAAAAACCAATAATCATCCATCAGTTTTTGTTTATCAAACATGTCGTCTTCTGTTTTTGGAAAAGCATCATAAAACAGTTTGACTTGTTCATCGATTGAGCCTCCTAATAACTGACCATTTTTTGCTAATTTAAGTCGACCTTCTTTTAATAATCTTTTCACAAAATAAAAAAAGAGTTCTTTTCTCTCTTGAAATGGAAATTTTTCTTCATTAGATTTTAGAGAAGGGAACATATCAGGGGCAATACAATTCCATAATCCACTAAAAGTTCTTAGTTCTGACCAATCAATAATATTTTTATAATCATTTTCATTTATCATATTTTTTCCTACCTAAATTTAATTTCTGCTCCAGTTCTCAACCCTCTATATAAATTTGTTAAAGTTGGGCTATTTCTTATATCAATAGTCCAACGAGCACCTGTATTAGAG
>NZ_LZHP01000070.1:0-56629 GCF_001690605.1 Gilliamella sp. Nev6-6
ATTTAAGTATATAATTGGTCAAAATCCCTTTAATCTAATTCTTCAGTGTATTTTTATGACTAATATCTCTTCGTTTCGCCAAAAGCAAAGCGTTATTTTTGTTGCTTTTTTAGTCACTACATTTGTTGTTGGAATTGCTGGTGCTTTACAAGCCCCCACATTAAGTCGGTTTTTAACTTTCGATGTTAATGTTAATTCACGTCTGGTTGGGCTTTTTTTCTCGATTAATGCCTTAGCCAGTATTGTTGGGAGTTTTCTATTGGCTAAATATTCCGACACAAAAGGCGATAGGCGTTATATTGTTATCTTCTGCTGTTTAATGGGCGTAGCTAACAGTATCACTTTTGCGTTTACGCGCCATTATTTGATATTAATTACCTTGGGCGTTTTATTTGCGGCGTTATCGTCGGCTGCTATGCCACAAATTTTTGCATTAGCGCGCGAATATGCTGTTAAAACAGGGCGTAATGTTGTGGTATTTAATTCGCTTATTCGGGCTCAACTTTCACTGGCTTGGGTATTTGGTCCACCAATCTCATTTGGTTTGGCTATTAATTTTGGTTTTACGGCAATGTATTTAGCTGCCATGGGTATGTTTATGGTGGCGATGCTATTTGTTGCTGTATTTTTACCTTCAGTTGAAAAAAATCCTACCTCATCAATAAATAACAACCTAGATCTAAAAGTAGCAAATCAACCACTTTGGCAGAACAGAAATGTGCTATGTTTACTGTTATCTACTGTATTTATGTGGGCTGCGAATATGATGTATATCATCGATATGCCACTTTATGTTGATGAAGTCTTACATTTGCCTGATTCTTTACCTGGCGTATTAATGGGGCTAGCTGCGGGTATTGAAATTCCAGTAATGCTCATCGCTGGATATTTAGTGCCTTATTTAGGTAAACGAAATCTGTTTTTTATTGCGATTACTTGTGGGCTAATTTTTTATACTGGTTTGATTCTTTGCACTGATAAATATGCTTTATTAATACTACAACTTTTTAACGCATTATTTATTGGGATTGTTGCAAATATTGGTATTATTTACTTTCAGGATCTATTGCCAACTCGAATGGGGGTCGCATCGACTTTATTTAATAATGGTGTTATTTTTGGCGTCATTATAGCTGGAATGTTGCAAGGGGTGTTATCTGATATTTATGGGCATAAGATTATTTATTGGGTTGCATTGATTATGGTGGCAATATCGTTGTTATTTTGCATGTTGGTTAAAAAAGACACTGCTAGCCAAGTCAATTAAAGGCGAATGAGTAGCCAAAGTTAATAAGTAATCATTAACGCATAGCCTATTCGCCTTTTATTATCTATTTCGTAAAGGTATTGCATTGGTTTATTGCACCACTATCAAACCCACGTTTAAACCACGTGTAACGTTGTTCAGATGTGCCATGTGTAAAGCTATCGGGTACAATGCGCCCCTCGCTTTGCTGTTGTAAGCGGTCATCGCCAATGGCTTTTGCAGTGTTTAACGCTTGTTCAATATCGCCAACTTCAAGAATATTCTCTTTTTGCATGGCATTCCCCCACATCCCCGCATAGCAATCGGCTTGCAATTCTAACTTAACGGATAATTTATTATCGATATTTGCTTGGCCTTGTTTTAACCGCTCCACTTGGTCAAATGTTCCAAGCAAATTTTGCACATGATGGCCAATTTCGTGAGCGATTACGTAACCCTGTGCAAAATCACCTCCACCGCCCAGCCGTAGTTTTAACTCTTGATAGAACGAAGTATCAAGGTAAACAGTTTTATCAATACTACAATAAAATGGTCCCATAAAAGCTTTACCCATACCGCAAGATGTTTGGGTTGCGCCATTATAAAGCACTAATTTAGGAGGAGTGTAGGTTTTACCTAAATGTTGAAATTCTTGATGCCAATAATCTTCAGTGCTTGCTAAAATGATTGATGTAAATTTGGCAGCATCTTCATCAGTAATTGAATATTGGTTTAAGCTTTGTTCAGTGCTATTTGTGTCAATAAGATCTGAATTTAGTAGCCCTGTTAAATCAACACCATAATAGCCAGCAACTAATACCACCAGCAATAACGCAACTTTACCTTTACCACCAATAGGGATTCGAGCACCTGAATCACCAATCGATTGTGAGCGACGATCTTCAATATTATCGCTTTCTCTTTGGCCTCTCCAACGCATAGTCATTACCTTTGTCAGTTTTTATCCATTTTAGATGATAACAAGCAAGGATTCTAGATTAAACTGATGTTATCGTTGCAATTTGAAAAACTTAATAATAAATAACCTGCTTTACAATGAGTAAAGCGTTTGTTCTCAAAAAAGTTATTTCTTATTATTTTTAGGTATATAATATTACTATCACAGTTTTGTTTAACATTCAAAGGTATTATCATGCCATATTTATTGCTGACATTAGCGGCTTGTTTTTGGGGCGGTAATTATGTGGTGGGGCGAGTTTTAGTTACCCAAGCCGATCCCATGGTGATATCTGAAGGACGTTGGGTTATTACTGCGCTGTTACTATTGTGCCTTTATCATAGCCAAGTGCGTAGCGACTTATCCAAAATTAAAAAGTCAATCTGGCCAATATGTTTGCTGGCTATTTTTGGTCAAATTATATTTCCATTAGCGCTATATATTGGGCTTCAATATACCTCATCGCTCAATGCGTCAATTTATTTATCAGCCACACCTGGAATGGTTTTAGTAATGAATAAATTACTATTTAATGATGCAATTTCAAAAAATAATATTTTAGGTGTTTTGTTCAGTACTATGGGGGTTATTTATCTTATTCTGCAAGGAAATGTCGCCAATTTAAGTGAGCTCAGCAATATTAATAAAGGTGATTTATGGGCGATGGCATCAGCAATAAGCTGGGCTTGCTATAGCGCATTTTTACGGTTAAAAGATAAATCGATATCAGGTAATGCCTTTGTGACTGTGAGTGCCGTATTAGGCTCGGTTATGTTGTTGCCTATTGCGTTAGTCTATTTTTATTTTCATCCTATTGAGAACCTTGCTCATTATACGGATACGAGTTTTTTGCTTGGCTTATTGTATATTGCTGTTTTTGCATCTTGGCTTTCTTATTTATTTTGGAATAGAGGTATTGTGGCTATTGGCGCAACACGAGGGCAAATATATACTCACATTATTCCTTTGTCAGCAGGTATTTTCAGTATTGTCTTTTTACATACACAAGTTGCATATTTCCATATTGTTTCGATCATATTCATTGTAATTGGGATCTATTTTTGCTCAAAAAGATAAATCGCTAACTCAGCATAAAATAATGTGTGAAATATTTAGTATTGGCTGGCTAATTAGCCGAATATTTACAATATCGTGTTATTTTGCTATAATTAGTGCTCAATTTTCACGAAAAGGAATTGTTTTGTTGCTATTTAGTAGAAATCAAGATAGACAATAAAACATCGGTTTTTGCTTTTTTATTATCCTCATTTTTTATCTTTGCTGTATTTTTGCTTCAATTTTAATTAGCTGATAAGCACATTTCTTAATGTGTAATCTAAAAAGTACGTTCTTTGTGTATTAAAAGGTAACCGTTTACCTTGTTGCATCATTCCTTTTTTTATTCTTTGTATGTAAACAGGCGGTATTCTATGAAAAAGACAAAAAAATCCAAAAACAAACCATTAAATATTAACGATATTACCATAATTGATGATAACAAGTTAAAAAAAGCCATTACTGCAGCAGCGCTCGGTAATGCGATGGAGTGGTTCGATTTTGGTGTGTATGGCTTTTTAGCTTATGTGTTAGGGCAAGTGTTTTTTCCTGATGCATCGCCTAGTGTTCAAATGGTGGCGGCATTAGCCACATTTTCGGTACCGTTTTTGGTTAGACCGTTAGGCGGGGTGGTTTTTGGTATGCTTGGTGATAAATTTGGACGCCAAAAAGTACTATCCATCACTATCATCATTATGTCGTTAAGTACTTTTTGTATTGGCTTAATTCCTTCTTACGCTTCAATTGGCATTGTTGCACCGGTGTTATTACTGTTAGCTAAATTTGCGCAAGGCTTTTCAATTGGTGGAGAATATTCTGGCGCAGCGATATTTGTTGCCGAGTATTCGCCAGATCGCAAACGTGGTTTTATGGGGAGTTGGTTAGATTTTGGTTCTATTGCTGGTTTTTTAGTGGGTGCGGGTTTAGTGGTATTGTTATCAAGTATTCTTGGTAAAGAAGTGTTTCATGAATGGGGATGGCGAATTCCATTTTTATTTGCCCTACCATTAGGGTTGATTGGGCTTTATTTACGTCATGCATTAGATGAAACGCCTGCATTTCAACAACATACTGATTTAATGGATCACAATGATCGCAATCATATTGAAAATCAACCTAAAATGACATTTAAACAGATCATTACAAAATACTGGCGGAGTTTACTTATTTGTGTAGGGCTAGTGATTGTGACCAATGTGACTTATTACATGCTGTTAACCTATATGCCTAGTTATTTATCTCACAATTTAAATTATGATACAGATCATGGCGTGTTAATTATTATAACCATCATGATTGGTATGTTATTTGTGCAACCATTGATTGGTTTTATTAGCGACAAAATCGGTCGAAAGCCATTTATTATTGGCGGTAGCTTGGGGTTATTAATTCTTGCTTATCCTGCATTTGTTATGATCAACAGCGATATTATTGGGCTTATTTTTTTAGGGTTGTTGATTTTGGCTATATTACTTAACTGTTTTACTGGCGTTATGGCCTCTATTTTACCTGCTATCTTTCCAACCAGTATTCGTTACAGTGCGTTGGCTATATCTTTTAATATTTCGGTATTGGTGGCTGGTGCTACACCAACAGTTATCGCTTGGTTAGTTGCAGAAAGTCATAATTTATATATGCCAGCTTATTATCTAATGGCTGTGGCATTAGTTGGTTTACTTACTGGCATAAAAATGAAAGAAACCGCTAATCGACCATTGCGTGGCGGTACGCCTGCTGCATCTGATCGGTCAGAAGCAAAAGAAATTTTATCAGAACATTTTGATTCGATTGAACATAAGGTCGAAGATATTGATGAACAGATTGAAACATTGCAAGAACAGCGTCAGAATTTAGTCGATCAGCATCCTAAGTTAGATTGATTTTTGTTGCGTAATTTTAGTGCATCCGAGTTAGGACATTTTCAATAACTAACTCGGATTTTTTATAATGAGATTATTTAAGCATAACAAACCTAACACTTTACTCAATGATAACGACAAAATAGAGATAACAAAATAAATGGGTAAGCGTAAGATAAGATAGAAAATTAAATAAAATCAATGGCTTTTCTGAACGACTTTTATAAGTTTAAAACCTATTTTTTAAGTGTGAAAACGAGTATAAATTTAGTCTAAAAATAGCTATTTGCGGTGTTTTGTGTTGTGTCATTTTTGGCACTATCGTTGAATATCAAAAGTTTGGAAGTTAACAACAAATAGCTTATTCAATACTAATTTTATGCCAGCTTACTTCATCATTAGTTTACTATGATACTGCCGCCGATACTCAGTTGGGGTTCGCTCTGTCTTTTTTTTAAAAATCCGACAAAAATAATTACTATCTTTAAACCCCGATGCTAGAGCAATTTCTTTTATATTTAGCTCATAATCCTTTAATAGCAATTTGGCATATTCTAAGCGAATTTGATTAAGATATTCATTTAATCCTATTTTACCTTCGTGTTGAAATAGATGTGATAAGTAATTGGGCGAAATGTAAAACTTATCGGCTAAAAAATCACGCGTAACATCTTCACGAAAATGCGTATCAATGTATTGGCGAATCGCCTCAAAAAGACTGGTAGTTTTGGATGATGTTTTAATATCGACATTTAGCAAATCAAGGGTGTTGCTAAGTAAACTGTGAATAAGGTGATAAGCTGTTTTATTTTGTTTGCTCGGTTGGTTATACCGAGTTAACTCGGTCAATGCTTGAATAATAAATGAGCCAACCCGAGGACCGCGCCTTGGGATATTGACTTGCTCATGGGGAATCAATTGTCTGCCATCCCAATGTAATAGTGTTATAGCAATTTGCTGTTTGCCAAATAAAATAGTTAATAAGGTAGATGGGGCTTGCCAAATGGGTTTGTTCCAACTGTGAGCTGTGACATAAAGTAAATCGTTGGTTGAAAGTACTTTTTCAAGTACGTTACCGTCGTTATTAGCCCATAGCATTTTTTGTTTACCATCTAAGATGATCTCAATTCTAGGAAAATCGACTTGATAGGCATGTAAAGGGGCACAATTGCTGTTATTAGCGAAATAGATGTGATTGATTGTTAGCGGGTGATTGACTAACTTAGTTAATTTGTTGTTAATGAAATCTGTCATAAGATTAAATTGATGATAAATCAAGTTGTGCGCAATTGTTGAGATTATATACAGATATAAAAAATATGAAATCAACATAAATTATTTTTTATTTAATAGGGTATTTTTTAATTTATGATTGTGTGATCTAAGTCTAAATTTTTCATCTAGCGTATATAAATCCAGTAAATGGCAAAAACGTCTTCTAGGCGGTTGGGTGATTTTTTTTTACTATGTTTAGTATAAAAATGATGTTTAGTATAAAAATGTTGTTCTAAGTTAATAGATGATGATTGATCTGAATTAGGAGTGAACCATGGAACTATATCTAGATACCGCTGATGTTACGGCCATTAAGCGTTTAGCTAAAGTGTTGCCAATTAATGGTGTAACCACCAATCCTAGTATTGTGGCAAAAGCAGGTAAGTCTATTTTTTCATTATTGGCTGAATTACAAGACGTGCTGGGTGCTGATAAACTGTTATTTGCGCAAGTATTATCAAGCAATGCTAAAGAGATGATAAAAGAAGCGCATCAGCTAAGAAAAGCAGTGCCATCGATTGTGACAAAAATTCCCGTTAATGCGCAAGGGTTGATGGCAATCAAAGAACTCACCCTGCAAGGTATTCCAACCTTAGGTACTGCTGTTTATGGCGCAGGGCAGGGGTTTTTAGCAGCATTAGCGGGCGCTAAATATATTGCGCCTTATGTTAATCGTATTGATGCTCAAGGTGGAAGTAGCAAAGATACTGTACAAGAATTACAAAAATTGTTAGATTTGCATTGCCCACAGTCAATGGTATTAGCTGCCAGTTTTAGAACACCGAGACAAGCGTTAGATTGTATGCTGGCTGGATGCCAATCGATTACTTTGCCCATAGATGTGGCTGAACTGTTTATTTCTGATCCAGCAGTCGATGCGGCAATCACTAAGTTTGATGACGATTGGTGTAGTGCTTTTGGTGCACTAACGTTTTAACTTTGTTTACCTATTTTTGTTTACCTATTTTTTGACTTGAGCTTGTTTTGCTGCTTTGGCGTGGAACAAGCTGATCTGCCTTTTTCAATTGTAAAAATAGCATAACTCTAACATTTTTTATTGTATGATGATTCTTAATATTAATCACTATAAGGTGCAATGCTATGGATGAAAAAAATAATAAAATCAAAGTAAATAAAAAAGCTATTGTTAATGCATTACTCACAGTATTAAATGTTGAAAAAATCTCGCCTAGTTTTATTCGTGTCCAATTTAGTTGTAATAAGCAAGTTGATATTAATCCTTTATGGATTTGTCCTTACTTAAAATTGTTATTTCCTGATCCTTTAACTGGTAAAATAGACTTTCCCAAGTTTGATGATAATAATAAAATCGTTGTTGACGATAAATTACGCCGACTTATTCGTAGTTATAGTGTGCGTGAGTTTGAATGTGCTAATAATGAGTTTTTTGTCGATTTTGCTATTCATCAGACTGGTTTAGCGTCGGTTTGGTCACAAAAAGCTAAGATTGGGGATCAAATTGGTTTGATTGGTGCTGCCAGTAAATTGCAGTTTACTGATGATTGTTTGGTGTTAATGGGGGATGTTTCAGCCATGCCAGCGATCTGTTATACGCTTGAGCATCTACCTAAAAAGCATAAAGCTTTTGCCTTCATTGAAGTAAATCATAAAAATGATATTGTTTCATTATCAGACAATAAAAATATTGAAGTTTGTTGGCTAGTACAAAATCCAGATAATCCCCATCAATTAATTAATGCGGTAATCAACGCTAATTTATCAAGGCAAGGTAAACTGCTGTTTTGGGGAGGAATGGAGCGCTCGCTAGCACAAGCTCTTCGCCATGCGGTTAAGGATAAATATATACATTTACCGCCGGATGCTTTTCATATTACTAGCTATTGGCGAGAAGGTTTTGCCGAAGGTGAATTTAAACATCGTGAATAATTAGCGGTTTCTTTTTTATGAATATTCTTGCTCATTTACATTTGGCCACGTTAGCACATAGCTCATTAATTGGTAATACTGTGGCCGATTTTGTTAAAGGTGATCCGTATTTAATTTATGATACTGATATTGCTGATGGCATTATGTTGCACCGAAAAATTGATAGCTTGACTGATAACCTGCTTGAAGTTAAACAAGCTAAATTACTGTTCCGTCAATCGTATCAGCGCGTTGCTGCCATTACATTGGATATTGTATGGGATCATTTCTTGTCAAAGCATTGGGATAGTTATGGGCTGTTGCCTAGTGTAGCTCAATTTAATGAAGTAACCAAAGCGCATATCCAACCATATATTAGCGCTTATCCAGTTGATTATCAGCACTTTATGAATGCGATGTGGCGTGGATTGTGGCTCGAAAATTATGCATCTCTCGATTTTGTTGGCGACGTGTTAGCTGGTATGGCACAGCGGCGACCGAAATTATATTTGCTAGAAGAAACGATTATTGATATCAAACAACATTATGGCCAATTAGAGGCGCTGTTTTTTTTGTTATATCCTAAAATTTGTTTAACAGTAAAACAAGGCATTAACTAAGTTGGATTTAGTGCTATCGGTTTAAGTTTTATACACTGTAGCTTAAGCCGATAGCGGTGAGTATTTTTCGATTAATTAGGTAATATTAGTTTACCATCGTTTATTTGGATAACATCCTTACGATTTGGCAATTGGCTAATCGGTTTTAGATTTTTGTTTGTTACTTGTGGGGCATAGCCACTTTTACCACCTCGAGGTTTTGTGCGCACAACTTGGCTTACAGGTAATGTTGCTTTGTTGGTTAAGTTAGCCCATAACCATTCAATGGCGTCTTCACCATAATAATCAATCGGTAATAAGGTATTGTCAAACGGTGGCCTACCATCTAAGTAACTAGCGTTTTCAACTTCAATATATCGCAGTTGTGACTGACTTCCTTCAACTAAACTATTTAATGCCACATAAGGGCGCGATGTGTAGTTTGATAGTTGTTTAACATTATTACGTCCATGTATAATAAAGGTTTTTATGCCATGTAAGTTGCCAGAAGCGCTAACTTGTTTTATACCTTGTTCAACGCGTGGCTCTTGTGATTTTTTATAAACACAAATAGATCCTTTAGTACCATAATCAACTATCCCCTTCGTTTGAGAGCTAGAATAGAACTCTCGCCTTGGTGTATTGAGATCCTCGTTTTCAACAAGATCCAAAATAGTTGCATTCGGTCCATTCCACAGCGGTAAATGCCCGTTGGCCATTCCCCATATTTGCTGAAACGATATTTCCTCTAATGGTGCAACCTTACCTGTATAATTAATTGGATTTTGCTGAGTGCTTGCCACTGAAAAGTTACACATATTTTCGGTGACATCGTATTTACCATATGCGCTAATATATTGGTAAGGCAGTCCGATAGATTCAGTATAGTAAAAATACGGTAGCTGGATATCCATTTCTGGTGTCCAACCATATTTGTGTAGTTTTTCTAGTGCTTCTTTGGGCGTGCCTGTGGTGAGTAATTTTGCTTTTTTAAGGGCGTTACAGCGTTCTTGTGAATAAAGAAAGTAATCGGCATACGGCACGTAAGAATCATTTTTATGTGCTTTTATTGCTGGGATTGCACATGGTATATATAATGCGCCATAAGCACTGTAATTGGCAATGGATCTGGCTTGTAGTTTGTGTGATTTGCTATCGCCTATCTTGATCGAGACAGGGGTATTATCAAGTTTTGGTTGAATTTGTGGATTGACCGCAACAATACCATCAATCATATTTTGGTCATCTAATTCGCCGGCTTTTAATGCTGCTCCACCACCATCGCTTGCGCCATAGACTAAAACAAGGGTGTTATCTTTGTTAAAGATAGCTTGATCATTAGGTGAAAACATACTATTGAGTTCATAAAAGGCAAATTCTATGGATTTTAATACATGCTCACCCCAGCGGGCTTCGGCATTTAGTTTTGAGTGCAACTGTTTTACCGCATAGCGATGCGGGTATTTTTTTATGTATTTTTCTTTATTATCAATTGAAGTATAAAATAAGATATTACCAGTTTGTACTTCTCCCCATACGGTAAAGCCAACTTTGTGTTCCATATCATAAATACCGTTGCCTAATCCTTTGTCATTATAGACCACTGCGCAGTTGTGACGAAGTCCCCATAATCCACGAATTTGGACATCTTTGGCATTTAATATCCCGTCCGAATCACTAGCTGGAACTGCAACAATGCAGGGCTTATGTTTATTAAAATCAATTGGGATTTGTAATAACATACCTACGCCATCATTTCTTTGTACGGCTGTTATTTCGGTGCCTGCAAATTTGCCGTCAAATAAAGGTGTTAATTCTTGCTTCCTAAAACCAAATAGTGATCCTTCCCCAATTTTAGTATCAATATAGCGATTTAGCTTGGCTTGACGGCGTTCTTGAAAGTGTGGTTTGGTCGGAATTTCAACGTCAGGCGTGATACTACTGGTTGATAATGGCGTAAAACCGAGCCCAGCAGTAACAAGATCGTTGCTATCGCCATCATAATATGCCAAGGTACTGCGAACTAGCCATTTAGGTTTTACTATTGTATTGTCAATTTTTTTTGTGTTATGGCTCTGAGCATCTACATTCTCATTTACTACTTTCTCATTTACTGCTGATTCCATGCTCGCAACGGTATTGCTTGAATCAGGAGTTGTTTTATTGTCAGTATTGGTGATTTTGCTAGTATTTTCTTGAACTGTGTTCGTTTTTGCTGTTTCGCCCAATGAAGTTGATTTTGTTGGTTTTCCTTGTGCAATTAATGGCATGGCGACAAGGGCAAAAAATACCAATTTGACTAATGTTTTTATTTTTTTCTGTTTCATTTTTAATTCCGTTGCAATCACGTTTTAGCAGATATAATTATTATGGTTTATTGCAAAAATTAGATGGTTATTTATTGATTAATATACCTATTATGATAGTTTTAGTCTTTTACTATGTAATTATACACGAATTTTTGTTATTCGTTATTGAGTAAATTTAAATTACAAATTTTCCAAAAAGCGGCAATGATTTTTTCAGATAAGCGTCTTTTTTGCACACAAATCCCTACATCAAATGGCTCCATTAAATTGGTGGACCATTCTGTAATTCGTTCTCGGACTCTTTCTGGACTGTTGTCCATCACGACTTTTGGCAATAAGGCGACACCACAACCCAAAGCAACCATCGACACAATCGCTTCATGCCCTGCGACAGTAGCATAAATTTTGGGATTGGTTATTTTCTTTTGTTTAAACCATAAATCAATGCGGTGACGGCTTGGACCATGTTCTGGCAATATAAAAGGGATATTGTGCCAATCAGGTTTTTTTTGATGCAATTTATCGCTAAATGAGCTATTTAGTTTGGGAATCAACAAAACCATGTCAATTTCACCAAATTTTAAAAACTCAATGCCCGTAGGTAGCTGTTTAGGTTTTCCTGCAATGGCTAAATCGGCGGCATTGGATTGTATTTTTCCAACCGCATCGGCGGCATCGCCCGTTGATAGTTTGATTTCAACTAATGGGTAGTGGATCCTAAAACGATCAAGTATTTCAGGCAAATGGCTGTAGGCTGCAGTAACAGAGCAAAATAGAGTTAACTCCCCAACTAATTGTTGTTCTGATTGATCTAAATCCTGCCGTACTTGTTGGTGTAAATTGATCACTTGCTGGGCAAAACGCTTTACTTTTTCCCCTTCATGAGTTATTTGTACTTGCCGATTATCACGAATAAACAGTGCATGGCCAAAGTGTTCTTCTAAACGTTGAATTTGTCTCGATAACGTTGATGGGCTGACATGCATGGCATTAGCTGTCATGCCAAAATGACAAGTTTCACACAAATGTAAATACAATTTTAGATCTCGAATATTCATAACTAGTTCCGTTTTTATACTGAAAAGTTAGGTTTAGCCTGAAACTTTTTGGCAAAAAGACAAACAGTATTTAGCAATATTAAAGTCAAATATTATGCATAGATAAGCCAATAAGGCAAATAACAGCAATAATAACATCAATGGCAAAATAGATAGATACCTGCTAAAATAAATGATTATTTTGTGTGGATTAAAAAGTTAATTTTATGACAGAACAAGCGTATTTAGACGAAGTCAAAGCTCGTCGCACTTTTGCGATTATTTCTCATCCTGATGCGGGTAAAACAACGATTACCGAAAAGGTGCTATTATTTGGTCATGCTATACAAACTGCGGGTACCGTAAAAGGTCGTGGTGCCAATGCTCAACATGCTAAATCTGACTGGATGGAGATGGAAAAGCAACGTGGTATCTCAATAACAACCTCGGTCATGCAATTCCCATATAATGACTGTTTAGTCAATTTGCTTGATACCCCTGGACATGAGGATTTCTCAGAAGATACTTATCGCACGTTAACTGCGGTTGATAGTTGTTTGATGGTGATTGATGCGGCAAAAGGGGTTGAGGATCGCACACGTAAATTAATGGAAGTGACAAGGCTACGCAATACACCAATTTTAACGTTTATGAATAAATTAGATCGTGATATTCGCGATCCTATGGAACTGCTTGACGAAGTTGAAAACGAGCTAAATATTATGTGCGCACCCATTACTTGGCCTATCGGTTGTGGCAAGTTATTTAAAGGAGTTTATCATTTAGCGAAAGACGAGACTTACCTTTATCAAACAGGTCAAGGCCATACTATCCAAGAGATTCAAATTATTAAAGGGTTAACTAACCCCGATTTGGATTTAGCTGTTGGCGATGATTTAGCGCAACAACTACGTGAAGAACTTGAATTAGTACAAGGCGCGTCAAATGAATTTGATCTAGAGGCCTTTTTATCAGGTGATTTAACGCCCGTTTTTTTTGGTACGGCATTAGGCAATTTTGGTGTTGATCATATGCTTGATGGTCTAACAGCATGGGCACCAACGCCACAACCACGGCAAAGTGATAAGCGAGAAGTCAAATCTTCGGAAGAAAAATTCAGCGGTTTTGTGTTTAAAATTCAAGCCAATATGGATCCTAAGCATCGTGACCGAGTTGCATTTATGCGTATTGTGTCAGGTAAATATGAAAAAGGCATGAAGTTACGCCATGTTCGTATTGCTAAAGATATTAATATTTCTGACGCCTTAACGTTTATGGCTGGTGATCGTGAACATGTTGAAGAAGCCTATGCTGGCGATATTATTGGACTACACAATCATGGTACTATTCAAATCGGTGATACTTTTACTCAAGGGGAAGATTTGAAATTCACAGGTATCCCTAACTTTGCACCAGAATTGTTCCGCCGAATCCGCTTAAAAGATCCACTTAAACAAAAACAGTTATTAAAAGGACTAGTGCAATTGTCTGAAGAAGGCGCTGTACAAGTATTTCGCCCACTAGCTAATAATGACTTAATTGTGGGCGCTGTTGGGGTTCTTCAGTTTGATGTGGTTGTTGCACGTTTAAAATCAGAATATAACGTTGAGGCGATTTACGAATCAGTTAATGTCACAACCGCTCGCTGGGTAGAGTGTAGTGATGTAAAAAAACTAGAAGAGTTTAAACGTAAATGCGAGCAGAACCTTGCTTTAGATGGCGGAGATAACCTTTCTTATATTGCGCCAAGTATGGTTAATTTGAATTTGACTCAAGAACGGTATCCTGATGTTAAATTTAGGAAAACTCGTGAGCATTAATTTAGTCATCTACCAAATCACAGAGTTTATCAAGATGCTGTAGTATTATTGATAAATTTGTTGTTTTTATTTTTTGTTATTGCTATTAAAACTGAGTTGAGCGAGCAGAAATTATGATTTATAAGAATAGAAGAAAATTAGTTAATTTTATTATTAGTGGATTTATTGGGGCTTTACTTACCACTTCATATTCATCTTTTGCCATCGAAAACAAGCTTGCTAAACCAGTTTTGTTAGAAAAGGTACAACAAAGTGAGCGCGACAAGCGTCAATATGAAGTTATTGAACTGGCGAATAAAATGCGCGTTTTATTGGTTTCAGATCCTAAAGCGGTTAAATCGTTGGCGTCATTAGCATTACCTGTTGGTTCGTTGCAAGATCCCAAAGATCAGCAAGGTTTAGCTCATTATACTGAACATATGGTATTAGTGGGATCGAAAAAATACCCTGAACCAGCGAGTTTTTCGCAGTTTTTAAGCCGTCATGCTGGTAGTTATAATGCTAGCACTGCTGCGCATCGTACTGCGTTTTATTTTGAGGTCGAAAATAGCGCATTTGAAACAGCATTAGACCATTTGGCTAATGCTATTGCTCAGCCAAATTTAGATCCTAAATTTGCCGATAAAGAACGTAATGCGGTAAATGCAGAACTGACCATGGCGAGATCAAATGATGGTTTTCGTATTGGACAAATTGATTCGGAAACTATTAATCAAAACCACCCAGCTTCTCAATTTTCGGGCGGTAATTTACAGACATTGAGTGACAAAGAAAGCAGTAAACTACAAGATGCTTTAGTTAATTTCCATCAAGGCTATTATTCTGCCAACATTATGGTAGGAGTAATTTATAGTAATCAGTCTATTAATAAATTGGCAAAGTTAGCAGAAAGCACTTTTGGTCAAATTGTTAATAAAAATATTGATGCACCTAAAATTGATAAGCAAGCGCTGACCGCTGAGACATTAGGTAAACAAATTACGATGGTACCAGCGCAACCCAAAAAATTGTTATTATTGCAATTCCCTATTGAAAATAATGTGGCTAAGTTTGCTGACAAGAGTGATGAATATATTGGCTATTTAATTGGTAACCGTAGCAAAAATACATTAGTTGATCAGCTTCAAAAGCAAGGTTTGATTGAGAGCATTCAAGCGTCAAGTAATCCAATTAAATATGGCAATAGTGGGTTATTTAGTATTTACGTTAATTTAACAGAAGATGGTCTTGCCCAAAAAGATAAGGTTATTGCAGCTATTTTTAATTATTTACAATTAATTCAACACGAAGGGCTTTCTGACGCTTATTATAAAGAAATGCAAAAAGTGCTAGCGTTAGAGTTTAAATATCAAAATGTTGAACGTGATATGTCTTATGTGGAATGGCTGTCTGATCAAATGTTGTTATACCCTATTAAAAATGTGTTGAATTCTGATTATGTTGCTACGCATTTTGACAAAACAACGGTAGTTAATCGTTTAAAAAGTTTCACCGTTAATAATGCAAGGGTTTGGGTTATTTCTCCTAATCAATTGACGAATAAAACCGCTTATTTTGTTGATGCCCCGTATAAAATTGATAATATTACTAATGAAGAAAAAGTAAATTGGCTAAATTTAAGTAAAAGTTTTTCGTTTAGCTTGCCTGAACTCAACCCTTATATTCCAGATGATTTTACGATTTTGGGCCAAAACAGCAATCAATCACAACCAGCGGGATTCAGCAAGCGCGGAAACCATTTCCATTTCGTTAGTCAGTATTTTCGTCAAGAACCGAAAGCTGAAATTGTAGTTTCGTTACGAAATAATGAAGCTTTTATTGATGCGAAATCCAAAGTGGCGTTTGATTTACTCGATTACATTGTTAGCCGTCAATTAGCGCAATTACAATTTCAAGCAAGTATTGCTGGTATAGCCTTATCTACGGGTAGCGATGATGGTTTGATGATTACGGCTAGTGGCTTTAATCAACACTTACCTGAAATGATATTAGAAATACTTAATAGTTATCGCCAAGTAACGATTGATGAACAAAGCTTAGCTTTAGCCAAGTCATGGTATTTGCAAAAACTTGATGCAGCGGAACATACAAATAGTTACCAATTAGCTGTTAATCCTGTGAGTGCATTATCTTCTGTTCCTCATTATTATGAGCGAAGTGTCAGGCGTCAAATCACAGAAGATATGAGTATTAATGATATTTTAACTTATCGTGATAATCTAATGACTAATTCTGTACCTTATATGCTAAGCTTGGGAAATTTATCTAATGAGAATTCATTAGATCTTTATCATGCTATTCAAAAAATGCTTGCACGCAAAGCTGAATTTACCCCAATGAAAAGCATCAAAATTAAATCACCTTTATTGGCACAAATTACTCAGCAGGCCAAAAGTACTGATAACGCCTTGATGATGAGCTATATCCCAACGAATTATGATCGTATTACAAGTAGTATGTTAAGTTATACACTTTATAAAATAATCTCGCCATGGTTCTTCGATCAGTTGCGAACTAATGAGCAACTTGGTTATGCTGTATTTACAACACCGATTACGGTTGGGGATTCTACGGGGATGAGTTTTATTATCCAAAGTAATCAATATGATCCAGCTTATTTGCTTAAGCGTTATCAAGAATTTTACCCAATTATGTTAAGTAAGTTAGAAGCTTTATCAGAAAATGATATTGAGCAATACAAAAAGGCGATACTTGAGGAGCTGACAATGCCACCTCAAACATTGGATGAAGAATTAAGCCGTTATATGCCAGATTATCGTTTATCACGATTTGCCTTTGATTCACGCAGTAAAAAAATAGCGAAGGTAAAAAACATCAATAAACAAGATTTGATCGATTTTTATCGTTATTCAATAATCAATCAAAAAGGTTTAGTGCTTGCTTCGCAAGTGCTTGGTAAGCGTTCAGATGATATTAAACAGCCTAGTGCAATTTCAGAATTTACTGAATTTGAAAATGCATCAGCACTACAAGATATTTTATTAAAATAATATACTAAAATGTATATATTACCTGAAATATTTTTATAGAAAATTGGCAATGTAACTACCTTATGATACACTGCCAAAATTCGAATAATTTGAGTTAATTATGGTGAATGGAACAGTCGATTATTTGGCTATAGGACAGCGGTTACGTGCTTATCGCATCGCTGCTTCGCTTAAAGCTGAAGATGTAGCTCAAAGCCTGAAAATATCAAGAGCAGCGGTTTATCGTTTAGAAAAAGGCGAAATCGTTAAAATTGAGACATTAGCTCGTTTAGCCCTATTGTTGGATACTTCTTTAGCTAGTTTACTTGGTATAGATACTGAATATTACTCTAGTGGTGAAGGCTTTTTTGAGCGAATGCGTCAGCTAGAAGAGCAATCAACCCACATCTATTCCCATTTTGATCCATTTTCTTTTTTATTAACTTCTCCAAACTATCTATCTCATTTAGCCATGATGCTTGAAGAATCAAGTGAATCGGCTGAGATGAAAAAATACGCAGTCATTTTATCAATTTTAAAATATCGTAAAACACAGTTTTACCAATCAGTTCCTAAAGTAATTAATTTGATTAGTTTGCGGAATATAGAGCGGTTTTTGCACCTTGGCTTAGTCGGCGATTTAACCATTTCGCCGGGTAAAAAATCTGAAAGAATGTTGTTGGCACGCAAAGAGATTTACCATTTAATTGAACTATTAGAACAACAATCTTATGTGCCAACTATTGCAATTACGCAACAAGCAATTCCATCGATTGCTTTCCAAATTTTTTATCAAAGCGAGACTCCAATTTCGCTAGCAATTAGCCCATTTCGATTAGGTGAGTTACCAAATGTAACAACGGGCATTGCATCGATTACCTCATCGCCTGACGCAATTAAACGTTATCGTTCATTATTTGATAAACTATGGCAAAATAGCGCTAAAGAGCAACAAGCCATTGATTTGCTAAAAGCAACGTTAGATAAATTTTAAAGAATATTAAAGAGAGTCATTATGTTATCCTTAACAATACAACCCATAAAAAGATTTAATGGCACCATTAACTTGCCAGGATCAAAAAGTGTTTCTAATCGAGCACTATTACTATCCGCTTTGAGCCAAGGCGATACTCGCTTAACAAATTTACTCGATAGTGACGATGTTCGTTACATGCTTGATGCATTGACGGCTCTCGGTGTGAAATATCAATTATCCCATGATCGTACTATTTGTGATATTGAAGGTGTAGGCGGCAAACTATGCTCTTCACATGCATTAGAACTATTTTTAGGTAATGCAGGCACGGCAATGCGTCCTTTAGCAGCTGCGCTATGCCTTGGCCACAATAACATTGTATTAACTGGCGAGCCACGTATGAAAGAGCGCCCAATTGGTCATTTAGTGGATGCATTGCGTCAAGGAGGGGCTAAAATTGATTATCTTGAAAATGATGGTTATCCTCCGTTACATATTCATGGTGGTTTCATCGGAGGGAAAATTCAAGTTGATGGTTCTGTATCAAGCCAATTTCTAACAGCACTATTAATGGCTGCACCATTAGCTGAACAAGATACCGAGATAACTATTATTGGTGATTTGGTATCTAAACCTTATATCGATATTACTTTAAAAATGATGACGATATTTGGTGTTACAGTTGTTAATCAAAACTACCAAACTTTCATGATTAAAGCGAATCAAAGTTACCAATCCCCGAAAAATTACTTGGTTGAAGGCGACGCTTCTTCTGCATCTTATTTTCTAGCCGCAGCCGCCATTAAAGGTGGTACTGTAAGAGTAACAGGGATAGGTAAAGAAAGTTTACAAGGAGATACACAATTCGCTCATGTTTTAGAAAAAATGGGTGCTAAAGTGACTTGGGCTGATGATTATATAGAATGTTCGCATGGTCAATTAAATGGTATTGATATGGATATGAATCATATTCCTGATGCGGCAATGACGATTGCAACCACCGCTTTATTCGCTAAAGGGAAAACCACTATTCGTAATATTTATAATTGGCGAGTTAAAGAAACTGATCGTTTATACGCTATGGCAACAGAATTACGTAAGGTCGGAGCAATGGTTGAAGAGGGTCGAGATTATATTACTATTGAGCCACCGGCAAAATTAGCCCACGCTGAAATTGAAACTTATAATGATCACCGTATTGCCATGTGTTTTTCACTTGTTTCGCTATCCGATACACCTGTGACAATTTTGGATCCTAAATGCACCATGAAAACATTTCCAGATTACTTTGAACAATTTAAAAGATTAAGTGAATAATAGTATGAATAACACTATCCCAGTTATAGCCGTTGATGGACCCAGTGGAGTAGGAAAGGGTACACTTTGCCAAGCGTTAGCGAATCATTTTAATTGGCACCTTTTGGACTCGGGGGCAATTTATCGTGTACTGGCATTATCGGCGTTGGAAAAAAATATTGCACTAGATGATGAGAATCAGTTAGCTAACTTAGCATTAAATTTACCTTTATCTTTTGACACAAGTGATATTGAAGTTAAAGTGCGATTAAATGGGATTGATGTGTCTAAAAATATTCGCACAGAGCAAACAGGCGGGGCAGCATCAAAAGTGGCTTCGCTTAATCAAGTTAGAGTTGCGTTATTACAACGCCAGCGTGATTTTAGACAGGCTCCAGGATTGATTGCTGATGGTCGAGATATGGGTACGGTTGTTTTTGCTGATGCGCCAGTCAAAATCTTCCTTGATGCAAGCGCCCAGTCTCGTGCAGAAAGAAGGATGAAACAGTTGCAAGATAAGC
This sequence comes from Gilliamella sp. Nev6-6, assembly GCF_001690605.1. Lineage (NCBI taxonomy): Bacteria > Pseudomonadati > Pseudomonadota > Gammaproteobacteria > Orbales > Orbaceae > Gilliamella > Gilliamella sp. Nev6-6. The sequence goes on from NZ_LZHP01000070.1 coordinate 19,830, forward strand.
AGAATCATGCTAAATTTGCCAACATTTTGCAGGAAATAACTGCGCGTGATGAACGCGATCGTAATCGAGCCATTGCACCGTTAAAGCCTGCTGTTGATGCGCTAATAATTGATACCACATCGCTGTCTATTCAAGATGTTTTTAATCAATCTATTACGTATATAAACGAAAAACTTGCGTTGTAAGCTAGCTTACGGCGTGAACTAAGCTCCATTATATGGATGAGTGGAGTATCGTAAACAACCCCACAAGACATGATGTAATGTGGACGTTAATATTAATTTAAGTATATAAATATGACTGAATCTTTTGCTCAACTCTTTGAAGAGTCTTTAAATCAGCTAGACACTCGTTCTGGTAATATGATCCGTGGTACTGTCGTTGCAATCGACAAAGATGTTGTTTTAGTTGATGCTGGATTAAAATCTGAATCAGCAATCCCAGTAGAGCAGTTTAAAAATGCCCAAGGCGAATTAGAAGTTCAAGTTGGCGACGTTGTTGACGTTGTACTTGACTCAATTGAAGATGGCTTTGGTGAAACCATCTTATCTCGTGAAAAAGCTAAACGCCATGAAGCGTGGTTAGTATTAGAAAAAGCAGTTGAAGATGCTGCAACAGTTTTAGGTGTTATCAATGGTAAAGTTAAAGGTGGCTTTACGGTTGATCTTAATGGCGTACGTGCGTTCCTTCCTGGTTCACTTGTTGATGTTCGTCCATTACGCGATACTTCTCATATCGAAAACAGAGAAATTGAATTAAAAGTTATTAAGTTAGATCAAAAACGCAACAACGTTGTTGTATCACGTCGTGCGGTTATTGAATCTGAAAATAGCGCAGAAAGAGAACAACTTCTTGAAAATCTACAAGAAGGTTCAGAAGTTAAAGGTATTATCAAAAATCTTACTGATTACGGTGCATTTGTTGATCTTGGTGGAGTTGACGGTTTACTTCATATCACTGATATGGCTTGGAAACGTGTTAAACACCCAAGTGAAGTGGTTGAAGTAGGACAAGAATTACTTGTTAAAGTACTTAAATTTGATAAAGACCGCTCACGTGTTTCTCTTGGCTTAAAACAATTAGGCGAAGATCCATGGGTTTCAATCGCTAAACGTTACCCAGAAGGTACTAAAGTAACAGGTAAAGTAACCAACTTAACTGATTATGGTTGCTTTGTTGAAATTGAAACTGGCGTTGAAGGTTTAGTACACGTTTCTGAAATGGATTGGACAAACAAAAACATTCATCCTTCTAAAGTTGTTAGCCTTGGTGATGAAGTTGAAGTTGTGGTACTTGAAATTGATGAAGAACGTCGTCGTATTTCTCTTGGCCTTAAACAATGTAAACCAAACCCATGGTTACAATTTGCTGATTCGCATAGCAAAGGCGATAAAGTTAGTGGTAAGATCAAATCAATCACTGATTTTGGTATCTTCATCGGCTTAGAAGGTGGTATTGATGGTTTAGTTCATCTTTCTGATATTTCTTGGAATATGCCAGGTGAAGAAGCCGTTAAAGCTTATAAGAAAGGCGATGATATCGAAGCTGTTGTACTACAAGTTGATGCAGAACGTGAGCGTATCTCTTTAGGTATTAAGCAACTAGAAGACGATCCATTTAGCAGTTTTGCTTCTAACTTCAAAAAAGGTGCAATTGTTAAAGGAAATGTGACTGCAGTTGATGCTAAAGGCGCAACCGTTGAAATTGCAGATGGTATTGAAGGTTATTTAAAAGCACAAGATATTGCTCGTGAGCGTATTGAAGATGCAACAACTGCATTAAAAGTTGGTGATGAAGTTGAAGCTAAAATTATCAATATCGATCGTAAAACTCGTGCAATTTCGTTATCAGTGCGTGCAAAAGATGAAGCTGACGAAAAAGAAGCACTTGCGGCTGTAAATAATTCTTCAACTCAAGAAGATGCATCATTTACTAATGCAATGGCTGAAGCATTCAAAGCTGCGTCAAAAACTGAGTAAAAAATGTTTATGTAAAGAGTAAAGAGGGCTTGCCCTCTTTTTCTTTTGTGGTATAGAATGGGTAAATTCCATGCCACATAAAAAATTAGGAGTGATCATGAACAGATCAGATTTAGTAGAACGAATTGTAAACTGGCGGACACACCTTCCTGTGCAACTAGTTGACGATTCGGTTAGAGATATCATCGAGCAGATCGCTTTAGCCATGGAAGGTAACGATCGTGTAGAAATTCGAGGCTTTGGTAGTTTTAGTTTAAATTATCGAGCTCCACGCAAAGCTAGAAATCCAAGAACTGGCGGTAATGTTGAAGTCAAACATAAGTACATTCCTCATTTCAAACCAGGTAAAGAGTTGCGTGAAAGAGTAAACAACGCTGCAAAAGCATAATCTCTAAATTCTATATTTAACTAAAAGCCTTTGAGTAAAATCAATGGCTTTTTTATTTTAAGTAATGCCATTACTGTTATTTAATTACACTCATCAGTTTAGTAAATTCATTTACTCCTATTGATTAACTAAGATCTTCTCATATTTTGCTCTTCATCATTATGAATTTTTTATAATTTTTAAAATTTGAAAGACCATTAACAATTTTAGTAAATTGTATCTGGTTTAATGATCAAATTGGAAGACTTCTCAAAAATTTCAAAACCATTTATTTTTTTATGATAGTAAGTGATAGGCTAGTTGTTAGTTTAGACTAACAATAGTAGGCACTAATGAGACAATGTTGTTCCCTTGATTTAATGGCTATTATGTTTTCATTAGGTTGCCTACCATTACTATTTTTACCACATTTATTCTCTGATTTTCAGTGGTATTTTATTGCTATTATCTTAGTTATTTTGTTGTTAGTGACCCCAGATAAATTTCGTTGGCTTTTATCTATTTTTATTATATTTTGTTTAGGTTTTTTATGGTCTATTGCTTATTCTAAACAATACTTAACCAATATCACGCCTTATATTGACAAAATATTAGTTGTTAAAGCCAAAGCAGTAAGTATCAATACACGCCAAATAACAACAAATGAGCCTTATCATTTGTCGTTTTCTATTTTTTCTGTTTCAGACCATATGCTTCCTAATAATATTCCAATCACGGTTTATTGGGATAAGTTAGCACTTCCTAAATCTGGCCAAATTTGGCAATTAACATTAAAAGTTAAAGTAGCACATGGTTACTTAAATGAGGGAGGATTTGATAGCCAACGTTTTTCTATTGTCAATCGAAGTTTATTATCAGCTAAATTAGTTGATGCAGAATTATTGGTAGATGAATCTAATGTAAAGCAAGCAATTACTGATTCGGCATTACCCTATATCAATTTGTTTCGTTATAAAGGCATTTTACTTGCTCTTGCTTTTGGCGATCGTTCCCAATTAGATAATTCACATCGTATAGTGATGATGCAAACTGGTATTGCCCATTTAATGGCAATATCGGGTATGCATATCTTAATAGTTTTTGGGATGAGTTGTTTTTTTATCAAAGTTTGCTTGTTTTTTATTCCAAAGCGTTTTATGCATTTTTTCTTTCCGATTATAGCAGGCTGGTTATGTGCATTTTTTTATGCATGGTTAACAGGCTTAAATCCGCCAGCTTTGCGCGCCATATTTGCTTTATCTATCTGGATTTATTTGCGTTATAAAAAAAAACAAATAAGTGCATGGCAAAAAGTCAATCGAATTATTGCGTTATTATTGTTATTTGATCCGTTAATGATTTTATCTGAAAGTTTTTGGTTATCTTGCTATGCGGTAATAAGCTTGATTTTTTGGTTTGACTGGTTACCACTCCCTAAAATAATGAAGTATAAAAAACGTTGGTATGTAATAAGGCTATTGCATTTGCAGTTTGGGTTAACCTTATTATTGCTACCTATTCAATTTTTTGTTTTTCAAGGAGTGAGTGCCGTCTCGATCTTAACTAATTTAATTGCGATTCCCATTATTTCACTATTTACATTTCCAATTATTTTAATTGCGTTAATATGTAGTGCAGTTGACTGTTTTTATATTGCATTATGGTTTTGGTTTATTGCTGATAAGTCTTTGGAATGGTTGTTTTTAAGTTTAGATTGGCTTAATTGGTTATGGATTAAAATTCCTTCCGACTTTTATTTATTAAGTTTTTTCAGCTGGATAATTATAGTTATAATACGCACCGGTGTTTGGCGCCGGTTTAGTATGACTTTGCTGGTAATTTTGCTGATGTTACTGTTGCCATTTTTTAAAGATCAGAACTATCGTTGGCGGCTAGATATGTTAGATGTTGGGCATGGATTGGCTATGGTTATTCATAATGGCAAATCAGCAATTTTATACGATACAGGTGCAAAATGGGATAAAGGTTCGGCTATGGAAAGGGTCATTATTCCTTTTCTACAGTGGCATAATTTGAACGTGGAAGGCATTATCATCAGTCATCAACATAATGATCATGCAGGCGGTTTGACTATGCTTCAACGTGTTTATCCAAAGGCATGGTTGATGAGCTCATCTTCTGATTACAATAATACTTATCCATGCTTAGCGGGTAATCGTATTATTTGGCATGATTTGACGTTTAATGTGCTGTGGCCGAAAAAATTGGTTGGTTATGCACAAAATGACGATTCCTGTGTGGTACAAGTTACTGATGGGCGATTTTCTGTATTATTAACTGGAGATTTAGAACGAAATCAGGAGTATCAATTAGTCACAACATATCGAAACCAGTTGGCATCTACCATCTTGCAAATTCCACATCATGGTAGTAGCACTTCATCAAGCTATGCATTTTTAAATCATGTTAAACCCGTAGTCTCGTTGGTATCAACGTCCCGTTATAATCCTTGGAAACTGCCATCTCATAAAGTAATGAAAAAATATCAAGATCTAAAGCTAAATCATTATATTACCGCAAGGACTGGGCAAATAAGCCTGTTTTTTGATAAACAAAAATGGAGCTTAAAAACCATGCGAAAAGAAATTACTCCTCGTTGGTATCATGATTGGTTTGGTAGTTTACCAATTTATGAGTAAAATAGGTTATCTTTCGCTATAGATAGCCGTTTTAATAATTGTTATATCGATATTAAGATATAAAACAATTTTACTAAATGTAATTGAGTGATGTTAAAGTTATGATTGAAAAACTATGGTATGGTAAAAATCGTTTATTTTGGTTATTCATACCATTTGCCTTGTTATATGGTTTGATTGCATTTATTCGTCGCTTTTTATATCGAGTTGGCGTGCTTAAGTCTTGGCACTCTCCAGTCCCGATTATCGTTGTTGGCAATTTATCCGTGGGTGGCAATGGTAAAACACCACTGGTTGTTGGTTTAATTGAAGCACTAAAACAAAAAGGATTACAAGTTGGCGTTGTTTCACGGGGTTATGGTGGTAAGTCTGATAACTATCCGCTTATATTGAATGATACCACCACAACGACGCAAGCGGGTGACGAACCTGTACTTATTTATCAACGCACTAATGTGCCTGTCGCGGTGGCTCCACATCGTTCGCAAGCTGTTCAAGCATTATTAAACCAGTACCAATTAGATGTTATTTTAACAGATGATGGATTGCAACATTATGCATTAGAGCGCGATATTGAAGTCGTCGTGGTTGATGGAAAGCACTTATTTGGTAATGGATGGTGGATGCCAGCAGGGCCAATGAGAGAGCGAGAAGGCCGTTTAAAATCAGTTGATTTAATTATCATAAATGGTGATAGCATAAATAATTTAGCAACGAAATATGCCCATAAAACCTATACAATGCAATTAGCGCCATTATATGCTGTGAACTTGCTTACTCAAGAAAAAAAGCCATTATCATCCTTGCAAAATATTTGTGCTATTGCGGGTATTAGCCATCCGAAACGCTTTTTTGATATGTTGGAAAAAATGCAAGCTAATGTGACTAAAACCGTTTCTTTTGCTGATCATCAAAAATTTACTTTGTCGTTATTAAATGATGTGGCAAGTTGTCAGCAAACCCTTTTAATGACAGAAAAAGATGCAGTTAAATGCAGGCAGTTTGCCCAACAAAATTGGTGGTACTTACCTATTGATGCACAGATACCAGCGCCAGCTATTGAGCAAATCTGTTTGCTATTAACGAAGATAGAATCCCAAAGAGAATAAAATATGAAAGAAATCCTTTTAAATGCACTTGCTTGTCCTAAATGCCATGGTCAGTTGCAATATGATGCCCATAATCAACAGTTAATCTGCTATGCTGATAATTTAATCTATTCAATCAAAGATAGCATTCCAGTATTGCTTGAATGTGAAGCCAAACCGCTTAACCGACCACAGCCTAACCAAGAATAAAAAATAAGGTATTAATTATGAATTTTTCGGTTATTATTCCCGCTAGATACGCATCAAGCCGCCTACCAGCTAAACCACTAGCGGATATTCATGGTAAACCTATGATTGTACGAGTAATGGAACAAGCAAAAAAATCATCAGCCAATCGTGTCATTATTGCAACCGATCACCAGCAAGTCTTTGATGTGGTCAAGGCGTATGGTGGTGAGGTCATACTTACTAGCGATAAACATAACTCTGGTACTGAACGGTTGGCCGAGGTGATAAATAGCTATCAGTTTGCTGATGATGAAATTATTGTCAATGTGCAAGGCGATGAACCTTTAATCCCGCCTATTGTTATTGATCAAGTGGCTGAGAATTTAGTGCAATATAAAACAGGAATGGCTACGTTAGCCGTGCCGATCCATTCTGCTCAGGAAGCGTTTGATACTGGTGCTGTTAAAGTTGTGACCGATAAAGATGGCTATGCGCTTTATTTTTCACGTGCTACAATTCCTTGGGAACGCGATCGTTTTGCTAAATCGACTGATCTATTAAAACAATCCAGTATTGGTGATTTTTATCTTCGTCATATTGGTATTTATGCTTATCGTGCAGGTTTTATTCGCCAGTATATTAATTGGATGCCAACTTCACTTGAACAAATTGAGATGTTAGAACAACTTAGAGTGCTTTGGTATGGCGAAAAAATTCATGTTGCTGTGGCAAAACAGCCTCCTGCAATTGGCGTTGATACGCTAGAAGATTTAGAAAAAGTAAGAACGTTATTTAAGGAATAAGCAATGGCAAACTTTACGGGGTTTACACCAGCTGGACTTAATTTTTTACAAGATGCTTGGATCAACAATAGCAAATCATGGTTTGAAGAACATCGTGCGATTTATGATAACGATTTAATTAGACCGTTTAGGCTATTGGTGGAACAGTTAACCCCCGAAATGCTCAAAATTGATGAATGGTTTGAAACTAAACCCTCTATAGGTAAAACCATTTCACGCATTCATCGAGATACACGTTTTTCAAATGACAAATCACTTTATCGTAGCCGCTTATGGTTAACCTTTAAACGACCTAATCAAGGTTGGAAAGAAGCACCAGCCTATTTTTTTGAAATCAGCCCAAGTAGTTATCAATATGGACTTGGCTATTACTGTTCATCCAAAAAAACGATGGATATTTTTCGAGAAGAAATTCTTAATGATACTAAAAAGTTTTTATCGATGACACGTTGTATTAAAAGACCATTTGAGCTTGTAGGTGAGAGCTATAAACGACCGTTAATCAAAGAACAAGATGCCCAAATAGCGACATGGTACAACCGTAAAAATCTTGCTGTTATGGTGACAAGCAATCATATTGAGGATATATTAAATGCTGATTTACCACAAAAATTGGTTAAAGGATTTAAGCAATTAGTTCCGCTTTATGATTATTTAATGCGGGTTGAGCTAATTAAAAACATACCCACATTTTAGTTTTGTAACATGAGCTTTAATATTAGATATTAGGAAAGTTTAATATTAATTCTTTAACACCATTGATAATAAATTGCGTTCCAACGCAAACCAATAAAAATCCTAAGATTCTTGTCGTGGCTTCAATGCCACTTTTCCCCATAAAACGCATGATGTTACCTGCGCTGCGCATACAGAACCAAAGAATAATACATAGCAGTAAAGGTACTAATATTGAAGCAGAGTAAATAACCCAAGTTGCAACATCATAACCACCGCTTTTTACTGTTGATGACATACTGATTATCATGGCAATGGTTCCTGGTCCTGCGGTACTTGGCATGGCGAGCGGAACAAAAGCAATATTATTTGACACTTCTTTCTTTTTGGCATCGGCTTCCAGCGTTTTATGCGCAGGCTGCTGAGGAAATAACATTCTAAAGCCAATAACGCCAACAATCATACCGCCTGCAATGCGTAATCCTGGAATTGATATACCAAATGTATTCATGACCAGTTGTCCACAATAAAACGATACCACCATAATCATAAACACATAAATACACGTGAGTTTCGATTGGTAATTGCGCTCCTCATTGGTCATATCGCCCGATAAACCTAACAACAGTACCACAGTGGTTAATGGGTTAGTTAATGGAATAAATAAAATTAAACCAAAACCGACAGTTTGTAAAAGTTCTAACATAAATTTGCTTGGTATCTAACAAAAACTGTAGCTAAGTATAATTGAAATATATAAAAAATGCTCGAAATAAAGTTATTTAAAAATAACTAAAAAATAGGATAAAGCAGTATTGGTTTTTATAAGGCATTGAAATAAAATTAAATAAAATCAATATCTTTTCTGACTGGTTTTTAGGGCGTAATCGCAGGTTGAAATGCTTTAGAAAAACAATTTATATAAATAAGAGGTAACAAAATGAGAAAGTGATCCTCGCAAAAAAATGGACAAATGTTACCTCTATGATATAACTAACAATCATAGGAGAACACATTATGGTCAAAAAATTCAGTGCAGGATTCAAACAACCAGCGGTGGATTATGCTTTATCTAATGTTCACTTTTCATTAGCTGAAATCGCTAACCATTTAGGAATAGGCAAATCAACACTGGATAAGTGGGGGTAGACAACTTAATCCTAACAAAACCAATAAAATTGAGCTAACTAGTGAGCAACAAAAAATTATTGCACTAAAAAGGAAAAAAAGAATTAAAAATGGCCAATGAAATTCTAAAAAAGGCGCATGTGTGCTTCATCAACAATCGGAGTCGGAGTTATTTTATAATTAAAAAAGGCGTGGCAGAAATGCATCAAACAGTTAGGAAATGTGCGACAGGCCTGTAAAGTGATGTAGTATAGTGGGGATAGCTATTATCGCTTCAAAAAAGTTTATAAGCAAAGCGGAGTGTTAGCGCTTCAGAAAATAATTCGTAAAAACTAATTTATAAACTTTATTTTAACTTCGAAGATGCAAAATACACCAAAACCAAAGTATACAGCTAACAGATAGATGAGATTGATGAACAATTTTATAAAACGATGAAAACCGAATGTTATGATGTGATGTTCAGATGTAAGATTTATAATGAATTATCTAAAATTCAATAGGATATTAAACAAAAGCTGAAATTTTATAATAAAGAAAGAGCGCATTTAGGCAAGTATTTTTGTGGCAAAACACTGTGGTAAACTTGGCTAAACACAAAGGCGTTAGTTAAAGAAAAGTAACTGGAGAATTTATTTTGTGCATTAGACATACATTTTGTTAAAATAAATTCTGGTGAATAATTGGTGTTCGTTAGTTTAAGTTTGAGCTACTATACGTAATTTATATGCCAAACGATTACAAGTAATATAAAAATATTATTCGGGTGAAATCCGACAATAAACTGTACGACTCGTGAAAAATACATGAAGATGAGCTAGATCAACTTTACATACACGGCAAGGTAATGTTAAGCCAATCAATGCTATTAAGAAAACACGGCTAGCAGCTTGAGTTTTTTGAATATAATAAAATAGATAATATAACCAGTTAGAAAGTAAGGAGAAAACAATGTTTCATATAGTAAATTTAAGATTAGGAATGAATGATATCAATGCATTAGTTAACACGTATGACAGCGATAAAAATCAAATTCTGCCGTTTATAAATACAAGAGGAGAATTAAAGGCGGATTACTTATTCAATAATTTTCTCCCGAATTGGGGTAATTATCCATTTATGATTGACGCTTCTTTTATTACTCCTGATATGTATGATGAGTATAATCAAGTTAATGGTTTATTAGATCATACTAATGCTTTTCAACATAAATACGAATTTTATGAAAGAATTGTTAATGTTAATAACAATTTAATCCCAGTTATCAGTATATTACCGTCTAGAACGAGAGATAATCTTCAATTTTTATTTAAACTTGAAAATAGACAATACAAAAAAATTGCATTAAGAATAACGGATTTGTCACAAAGCTCAATTAATAACTTATTTGCATTATTAGCGGCATCATATGATGTTAAGAAGATGCTAGTATTATGCGATATAGGATCAATAGTTGGTGAAAATATCAATGTAATTCAAAATAGATTGGACTATATTTTACAGAGGCTTTCAATTGAATATGAGGGTATTGATGTTTCAATAATCTCAACATCATTTCCATCACAAAAAACACCCAATCGAGATGTTGGGGAAGCAATGCCTCACTCTGAAACACCCAATCGAGATGTTTGGGATGTAATACCTAATCTTGACTTACTTCTATATTTTAACTTAAAAAGTTCATTTCAAGGAATAAACCTAATTTATGGAGACTATGGTGCAACTAACCCAACATCTCCAATTGAATATGTTTCTGGAATGCAAATAATACCATGTGTAACTTACTACGATAATTATAATTGGTATCAAATGAAAACGGGCAATAACCATGAATTTAGTAAATTTATTGATTTAGCTAATTGCCTTGTTTCTGAAAATTTTTATCACGGTAATTATTTTAGTTGGGGAGACACTCAAATTTATAACATTGCAAATAAAACCATTAATAATGGTCATTCAGGAACATGGGATGGCATAAGGATTAATCAACATATTACTTCTATTGCCAGAATGCCTTAAGCTTGATCCTGTAAATAAATTTGTGTATTTGCCTATTTTTAACTTATTCTAATGTACAAAAAATAGGTGAATAAAAATGGATGAAAAAATCAAGAGAGTTAGTGACTGAACTAGCCAAAAACATGGAAACTCAAGACGATTTAGGCGTAAAAAATGCATAATTCAGTATAAATATTACGACTGAACATTACATTGTAATATTCGGTGTTTATTGTCTTATGAAATCGTTCACAAATCCTATTCGTCTGCGGGCTATAAGCTTTGGTTTTGGTGTGTTCAATCTCTGCTGGTTAGGATAAAGTTCATAAGCATGGCTTTCCTTTATGTCCATTATATTCTGTGCCTAGGTTGGTATGCGTAATAGTGGTATCTGTTCACTATCAAAAAAAGGAAGTGTTTTATCAGTTACAATTAAACTATTTTTTCAGTATAGACTTTGGCAAAAGCCAGCCTTGAATAGGTATCAATAAACGTTTGTTAGCCTATTTTGAGTGAGTTACAAACTAAATACTTATCAATATACTTTATGTATTAGTCAGCACATCATAATGATAGGCTTGTAGCAAAAAGATTAATGTTATTATTTTTCATTATGTTATAAAATAAAAAATTGAATAAAATCAATAGCTTTTCTGAATGATTTTTATCATGCTCAGCTAATCTAATCTTTTATTATGATACATCCTAGCCCTTGTCCCTAATATTATGTACTAAGCTTGGTGCATCTAAACGAGCTTTATGTTGCCAATAAAGTGCTTTGATATTCTCAAATAGTTCATTTGATTTTGGTTCACGCTTTAGCCAAACATAATAACCTGATACGCTAACTTTTAACTGACGGCAGACTAGCGGTAATAGGTATGGCAACAAATGTTGCTTCATATATTGGTAATTCATCGACTTGGATGGTTGATAAAGTACACATGCGCCTTTTTTAGCATTTCATTGGCCATTTTTAGTGCTTTGTGTTTTTTCTAGCGCAATCATTTTTTGTTGCTCACAAGTTAGTTCAAGTTTACTAGTTTTGTTAGGATTAAGTTGCCTAAGCCATTTATCCAGCGTTGATTTATAAATACCTAAATAGTTAGCGGTTTTAGCCAATGAAAAATGCGCATTAGCTAATGCATAATCAACCGTTTGTTATTTGAACTCTGCGCTGAATTTTTTGACCACAATGTGTCCTCTTATGATTGTTAGTTATATCATAGAGGTGGCATTTACTCATCTTTTTGTGAGGATCATACCGGTTTCAGCTACTTTTAAAGGTTTAGCTACTTTTAAAATAGTTACGATTTGATGTTCAGTCATTTTTTTATCATTAAATCCCCTTTTACTTTTATCATAGAGAATTTTCTACTTTTTTGTTGCACTATTTTAGGAAGTTGTTACATAAAGCATGACCAAACAAATGTAAAAAAAGAGATGCACATTGATATTAAATGCATCTCTTGGTTTCTTTGTGTTTTATGTATAGTATTTAAAATGGAATATCGTCATCAAAATCCATTGGAGGCTCAGGTATAGCTGCGGGTTGAGGGGCTGAAGTTGGTGCACCTTGCATTGTTGGGCGAGATTGTGCTTCTGGCGCAGATGAATAATTATTGGCACTTTGTCCCCACGAACCGTTACTTGCTCCTTCGTTGTTATTGCGAGAACCTAAAATTTGTAATGTACCGCCTATTGGGTTAATAACAACTTCTGTTGTATAACGATCGTTACCTGATTGATCTTGCCACTTTCTTGTTTGTAATTGACCTTCAATATACACTTGAGTGCCTTTTTTTATGTACTCACCTGCAATTTCGGCTAATTTACCAAAAACAACAACTCGATGCCATTCAGTGCGCTCACGAGTTTCGCCAGTTTGTTTATCTTTCCAGGATTCTGATGTCGCTAAACTAAGATTAGCAACCGCGTTACCATTCGGCATGTAACGAACTTCTGGGTCTTGACCTAGGTTACCAACTAAAATGACTTTATTTATTCCTCGATTGGCCATTATTAACTCCTAAAAATTGCATAAGTATTTTAAACTATGTATTGTAGCATGAGACTATAGTAATATCAGCGAATTTAATTCTATTAATGGAATTTTGTTCACATTTTGTAAAGATATAGAAACATTAGTCTAATCATAGGAATTTGTTACTATAACGAGTATAATACCCGACATTTGTTGATGTATTGTTCTAAACATATTCCCCCTACTGGAGACCTTATGATTAATGCGTTTGGGTTGAAAAACAAACAATTAGTAAAAATTAATGAAGACGATATAAATAATGCGACTTGGATTGATTTAATAGAGCCAGAAGAGGCCGATCGTGATTTTGTTTTAACACATTTAGGACAAAACTTAGCAACGAGTATTGAATTAGATGATATTGAAGCGTCAGCTCGTTTTTTTGAGGATAATGAAGGATTACATGTTCACTCTTTCTTTTTTTATGCTGATGCAGAAGATCGAGCAGGCAATTCAACAGTAGCATTTACTGTGCATAATGGGCGACTATTTACATTGCGAGAACGTGATCTTCCCGCATTTCGTTTGTACCGAATGCGCTCACGTTATCAAACTATGATTGATGGTAATCCCTATGAAGTATTGCTTGATTTATTTGAAGTTAAAGTGGAACAATTAGCTGATCAAATCGAAAATATTTATAGTGAATTAGAAGAGCTAAGCTCAATTATTATGGATCGTTCTGCACAAGAACATTATGATGAAGCAATTACCTCATTGGCAGAGCTTGAAGATACTGCATGGAAAGTACGCTTATGTTTAATGGATAGCCAACGTGCGGTTAACTATTTAGTTCGTCGTGCCAAAATGCCGACCGATCAGCTTGAACAAGCACGTGAAGTTATTCGAGATATTGAGTCGCTTGTTCCTCATAATGAATCGTTATTTCAAAAAGTAAACTTTTTAATGCAAGCTGCGACTAGCTTCATCAATATAGAACAAAGCCGAATTATTAAGATTTTCTCGGTGGTGTCGGTTGTATTTTTACCGCCAACTGTGGTTGCCTCTGCTTATGGTATGAACTTTGAATTTATGCCCGAATTAAAATGGGAATATGGTTATCCATTTTCGTTACTATTAATGTTGTTAGCGGGGGTTGCACCTTATATTTATTTTAAACTAAAAAAATGGTTGTAGTTCTTGGTTATTTTAAATAATCTTTAAGACTTTTTCTCCGCTAAGCTAACTTAGCTTAGCGGAGCCTCGCCTAAGTAATATCATTAAGGTAAATTAGTTAAATGGTGATAAATAGTTCATAATATTACCTGTTGCACTTTGTGTAGCGGATAATATAAATACTGTTATTTGAATTAGTATAATTAATTTGTCACAGGAGGGAACAACATGAGTCAATATGCACTAGTTACTGATATTGGTGGAACCAATGCGCGATTTGCACTGTATGATTTAACAACTAATAAGTTATCGGCAATCACTAAAATTCTTATCTCAAAAAATGATGTTTTATTAACATTAATCAAAGATTATTTAGCATCCCAATCAGTAACTGTTAAAATGGCTTGTATTGCTATTGCTTGCCCAATTGATAGCGAGGATGTGATCAATCTGACAAACAATGATTTGTCATTTTCACGTTCTGAGTTGGTTCGAGTATTAAACCTTACAAAACTGGAAGTAATCAATGATTTTACCGCTGTGTCAATGTCGATTCCTCAATTATCGAAAAATGAATTAGTTAAAATTGAGGGGGGGGAGCCTGATTTAAATTATCCAATTGCAATTTATGGCGCTGGCACAGGGCTTGGTGTTTCTCATTTAATCAAAGTTAACCAACGCTGGGTTAGTTTATCTGGTGAGGGTGGGCATACAGAGCTACCGATGATTAGTGATGAAGAGGATCGTATTTTAGCTCAACTAAGAAAAAAATTTGGGCGAGTTTCGACCGAACGGTTTCTTTCAGGCAGTGGTATTGTTAATATTTATCAAGCTTTGTTACATATTAATAATAAACCTATAGAAGAGGTGACACCTGACATTATTGTCAACAAAGCTTTATCAAATAGTTGCCCACTTTGTTTGCAAACTTTAACTTATTTTTGTACCTTTATGGGTCGGTTTGGTGGTAATTTGGCTTTAACACTTAATACACAAGGTGGGGTTTATATTGCTGGAGGGATTGTACCGCGTTTTATTGAGTTTTTTAAAGCATCACCATTTAGAGAGGCATTTGAGCGTAAAGGCCGAATGTCATATTTAGTCAAAAAAATCCCCGTTTATGTAATAACTCATGAGGATCCTGGGTTATTGGGTGCAGGTGTTTATTTGCAAAATAGTCTTAAATAAAGATTTATTGATAAGGTTTTATTTTATGATGTGGTGTTATATTTATCGAAGTACCAAAAAAGAAAACTGTTATTTATATATGGAACATGAAAATAACTTTTCAAGCATTCCAGATAAGATACTTTCGATTTTTGGTACACCAGTATTTGTGATGAAAGTATTACTTGATGGCAAACGACGTTTTGTTGTTGGCACTTCAGATGAAATCGAACAAAAAATAAAAACAGATGGCTTTTTCTTGCAGATGTTAAAAGAAGATGATTTTAAAGTATGATTGAACCATTTTGGGAATATAAAACGTTAGAGCAAATGAGCGACGAAGAGTGGGAACAACTTTGTGATGGTTGTGGTCAGTGTTGCCTGAATAAACTTATGGATGAAGATACGGACGAAATCTTATACACCAACGTAGCTTGTAATTTGCTTGATTCTAATACTTGTCAGTGTAAACATTATTATAATCGCTTTGATTATGAACCAGATTGTATTAAGTTAACACGTGAAAATTTACTTACTATCGAATGGTTACCTGTTACTTGCACGTATCGTTATTTTTCTGAAAAAGGCACGCTACCTGATTGGCACCCACTTATTACAGGCAATAAGAAGCTTATGCATAAGCTAAAAATATCGGTTAAAAATCGCATTGTTTACGAAAAAGATGTGATCTGTTGGGAAGATCACATTATCTAATACAGACCAGCATTATTGCCTTCTTAAAACTGTGGTTAAACCTGCGTTTTTAATAGGTATTTCTATACTCAATTTGGTATGGATTGTTAATAACCTAAAGTGATTTCTTGTTGTTAAAAATCAGACAGATAGTCTCAATAAGAAGTAATTAATTTAGTCCTCAGTAGAAATAAAGGCATCAATAAATAGACCTCGAATTATATCGAGGTCTATTAACAATGAGCTAAGGCGCAATAAATGCCTTTTCTTATATATTTTTCTTATATATGAGGTTTATTTTTTAGCTTGCTCAGCGGCTTTAACAATTGCTGCAAAAGCATCTGCTTTTAGTGATGCCCCACCAACTAATGCTCCATCAATATCTGGTTGAGTAAATAGTTCAGCGGCATTTTTGTCATTAACAGAACCACCATATTGAATGATTACTTGCTCAGCAACTTTAGCATCTTGTTTAGCTATATGGTCACGAATAAATTTATGAACAGCTTGTGCTTGTGCTGGAGTTGCTGATTTGCCAGTTCCAATTGCCCAAACGGGTTCATAAGCAATAACCGCGCCGTTAAATGCTTGAACTCCAAGCGCTTTAATTACCGCATCAATTTGGCGAGCGCAAACAGCTTGTGTTTGTCCAGCTTCGTTTTCTGCTTCTGTTTCACCAATGCATAAAACAGGGACTAAACCAGCTTCTTTTATTACACCAAATTTTTTAGCAATAAATTCATCAGATTCTTTGTGGTAAGTTCGACGTTCTGAATGCCCAATAATTATATGACTAACGCCGATATCTTTTAGCATTTCAACAGAGACTTCACCTGTATAAGCACCAGACAGATTAATGCCGACATCTTGAGCTCCCAAAATAATATTAGAGCCATCTAACTGATGTTTTACCAAATCAAGGTAGACTACCGGTGGTGCAATTGCAATATTGCAAGCCGTGTTATTTGATAGCTCATTTCGTAGCCCTGCGACTAAGCTTTTAGCCATGTCGGTACTGCCATTGAGCTTCCAATTTCCCATAACAAGTGGTTTACGCATAATTTTCTCCAACTTAAAGTTTAAAATAGTGTTGATTTTAGAATGAATTCGGTATAATGATTAGCATTATACACCAAATAATTTGAGCTTGAGGAAAAATATGTCATTAGAAATATTGAATCAATTAGAGAGTAAAATCCAACATACTGTTAATACTATCACTACATTACAACAAGAGATTGCTACTTTAAAACAAGGCAATCAGGAGTTGGAACAGCTGATTAATGATAGTTCTGATGAAATGAAAGCGTTACGTGACGAAAACGACAAACTAAAACAAGATCAACAAATGTGGCAACAACGCATTCAGACTTTACTAACTAAAATAGGTGAAATTACCCAATAAGTTAGCTACGTTACCTGTAAACGCGACTTATGTCGCGTTTGTTTTATTTTTTACTAAATGCTATGACGAAACTTAAGTTTAATGCGAGAAGAGCTAAAATCATTATGGATCACTCAGACTATTCATTTAATTGAAAACGAATCTGGGCGGTTTGCAGATCAAGATATTAATAGACAAGTAAGAGCGATGCAGACATCACTTACTAATCGTATTGTGATGCGTGCTGTCATGTTGTCTAAAGAAAATGGTTTGCTTTCAGCGCAAAAAACATTATTACGTGCAGCAAAACTTTCTTTTATTATATTACTTTTTTTATCCACTATATTTGGGGCAACCTTGGCTTTTGGCGCTTTAAGCCAAGATCCGGTTAATTTGAATTGGGCTATTTTTAGCTTATTAGGCATGCATTTAGTTACCTTATTAGTTTGGTTACTTTCTTTTTTCTTTTTTTCAAATCTTGGTGGTAGTTTACTTGTTTATTGTTGGCTATGGCTGACTAAAAAATTTTCTCAGAAAAAGACAGTACAACAGCTTATTCCCGCTTTTGTTGAGTTATTTGGTGTACGTATCCGTTGGTTAATTGGTTTTGTTCTCAATCTTTTTTGGACCCTTATATTAAGTAGTGCGCTATTAGTATTAGTTGTTTTATTTTCAACTCAACATTATCGATTTGAATGGAAAACAACATTACTGAGTTCGGATGCTATTATTAATTTAACTCATTATTTAGGTTGGTTGCCTTCTTTAATCGGTTTTACCATTCCAAACAATGATATTATAAGACTCAGTGAACAAGCATTAAATACCAGTGACGCACGTTCAGCATGGGCAATTTGGCTACTTGGGGTTTTTTGTGTTTATGGGCTAATCATTCGATTGCTCTGTATGGTGATTTGTGGGCTTAACTGGGTAATAAGTTGTCGGCAAATTAAATTAAATACTCAAACTGCCTGTTACCAATTATTAGCTAATGACTTACAACCATTGTTAGTTAATGTTGAAGATGCGGATAGTAAAGGAAAAGATAAGGTATCTCACTTAACCAACCACTTTATAGAAGATGGGCAAGGCGCTTTTTTGGTCGCCATTGACATACAGGAAGATTGGTCTCCACCAGATTCAGTTACTTTTTTAGGTTTTTTAAATACACGCGAGCAACGCCGTAACATTTTAGATTATTTACAATTATCGCCAGCTAAAAAATTATTAATTGCTATTGATACTGATAGGGCTCCTGATAGGGGAATGTTAAATTTAATTGATCAATTGATGAATAAATCACAACAAAACCGAATTTGGTTTATTAATCAAGGTAAGCAACTTAATAATTGGCAGGATTTATCACTACAATCAGCTACACCAACATGGTTAAACGAGGAATTTTAACATGTTAACAACATTAAAATTAGCTGTGGTAGGGCATTCAAATGTAGGTAAAACTTCGTTATTACGAACTTTAACTCGGAATAGTCGCTTTGGTGATGTTTCTGATAAACCTGGAACAACTCGACATGTTGAGTCTATTAAAGTGCCTTTAGATAAGCAAAAGTCAATCATTTTCTATGATACGCCTGGATTAGAAGACAGCTTGGCATTATATGATTACATTAATCAAATAACGCCAGCAAATAGTAGGCTTGATGGCGTTGATAAATTAACAAATTTTTTACAAAGTCCTGAAGCAGAAAATTCTTTTGATCAAGAAGCCAAGGTCATTAGGCAGTTATTAAAAAGTGATGCAGCTATATATGTTATTGATGTGCGAGAACCTATTCTTGCTAAATATCATGATGAATTGGCTATTTTAGCAAGCGGTGATAAACCATTGTTAGCCGTGCTAAATTTTACTGCCCATGAGGAAAAAAATGAAAAGGAATGGAAAAAATTGCTTTCACGTGTGGGGATTCATGCTATCATAAAGTTTGATGCTATAGTGTCCCCCATAGACGGTGAGGAGCGGCTGTACAAAAGCCTAGCTTTATTAATTGAACCTGCAAAGGTTATTTTAGAACAATGGCTAGATCACATTGTGCAAATGCGCGAATCTCGCAATCACAGTGCCAATTTGATTATCGCAGAAGCATTAGTTGATGTCACTGCTTTTTATAAAATGGTAAAATCAGATGACAAACAAGCTATTGTAGATATGCAAAATCAAGTAAGAAAACGGGAACAATTAGCAATAAACGAATTGTTAAAACTTTATCAATTCAATTCTGTACTAGAGAGTGAAGAGCATTTACCTTTAATAAAAGGTCGTTATAATGCCGATCTATTTAATATAGATGCGCTAAAAACGATGAGCAAACATCTGACAAAAGGTTTTGTGTCAGGTGCAACTATTGGGGCAAGCATCGATTTAGCTACAGGCGGAATTACACTTGGCTCAGCAGCTTTAATTGGAGGCGCTGTTGGTAGTTTAATGCAAACAGCTAAACATTATGGCTCTAGAATGCGATATCAGCTTTCTGGGTATAGAAAATTAAGTATTGATGATGTGATTATTTGTTTTTTTTCTTTAAGGCTTATGAATCTTAAAGAAAGTTTAAATTATCGAAGCCATGCGAACACATCTCCTATTAAGTTATCAAAATTAGACAAGCAAGAATGGGAAAAAGGTGTGTTGCCTAAAAGTTTAAAGGTAGCTAGACGTTATTCGCATTGGTCGACTTTAAATAAAGGAACAAAAAGAAATGATAAAAAATGGCAATCGACTATTAGGAACGTTGCTGAGCAGTTGCATTAGCACGCAGAAATGTTTTTTAATAATTACATTTGTTTTGTCTATTTTTATGCTATTTGGCTGTAGTTCTAGCCAACCTCAGGTTTCAGGCAAGAAAACTAAATCTGATTCGATTATGTTAGCTAAAATAGACTCCCATTATAAAAAATGGCAAAATACACCCTATCGTTATGGAGGCACCACGTTAGCAGGTAGTGATTGTTCTGCATTGGTAATGAATTTTTTCAAAAACAAACTGTCAAAAAACTTACCAAGAAGTGCTGCTGAGCAAGCTCGATTAGGTGTTAAAGTTAATAAGCCTAAAGCAGGTGATTTGGTATTCTTTAAGACAGGCCGTAGCCGCAGTGGTTTACATGTTGGGATTTATTATGCTAATGGTAAATTTTTACATGCTTCAACATCAAAAGGTGTGATTTATTCAAGCTTGAATGATAGTTACTGGAAGAAGCATTATTGGATGGCACGCCGTTTAATAACTAGCAAAAGCTAAATCTATATGAAATTAAAGCACTCTAAATTCAATCTATTTAGAGTGCTTTAATGTTATTTTATTCTTTTCCTCTATAATTAAATCATTGATTTTTGTCTTAATTCACGCATTACTTTTGCTACATAAAGCATTTCTTCTGGAGTGCCAAGTGATATACGACACCAATCAGTGGCAGGGAAAAAATCTCGGCCAACTAATATAAATTTTTGTTTCATTAATTCCCGATAATCATTTAATGCAATAGGGGTTTTATGAAATATAAAATTGGTTTCTGATTTAAGATAATGAAATCCAAGCTCGGACAATACTTTTTCCATGATTTCACGTGATACATCAATTACTTTTTTACAATAAGCCAAATATTGAGTATCTTTTAGTGATGACAATGCCGCACAAACTCCACAATAATTAAGCTTTTCGCCTGCTACATACTGGGCTATGTTTTTAGTGTTTTCTTCTGTACTGACAATGTAACCTACTCGTAATCCAGCCATTGCATGAATTTTAGAAAATGTTTTAAGTAGTATAATATTTTCATACCCTTGGGTAATAAATTTGTCTGCTGATTCAAAAGCTGGATCATTGACAAACTCGGCATAAGCTTCATCGAAAATAAAAATGGTGTTTTTAGGTTTACTTTTTATCCATGATTCAATTTCATTTATGCCAAATACAGTAGAAGTAGGATTATTGGGATTAACTAAATAAACAATAGAAAATCCTTGATAATTTTCAACCGCTTTTCTTAAACCATTTATATCAATTTTCCAATCGGTTAAACATGGCACTTTAGTGATTTTTAAATGAAATATTTTGGCAAAATGTTCACCATCACTATAGGTGAGTTCGGGTATCACTAATTGAGCATCAGGTTTTACAAAAGCAGAAATAGTGCTACGGATCCCTTCTGATGAACCTGCTGTCAAAAGAATTTGTGTATCACTTACTTGATGGTATTGAGCTAATGCTTTATTTAAAAGTGGCATTTCAGCTTTTGCATATCTATTTGCTTTCCAAACGGCATCAATGGCTGCTTGTTTGGCTGATGATGACATGCCCAGCGCATTTTCGTTAAAATTGAGCCGAACAGGGCTAGTTGCATCTGGCACTACTGCTTTATCAAGCATCGGTAGTGAGAATGAAATCGAATTTTGTGCTTGTTGAGCATACGCTTTAGATAATAGCTGATTAACGGATAATCCTGCAATTGCTGCACTTGAAAATGTTAATAGTTTTCTTCTACTGATATGTAAGTTAGACACCATGATTCACCTCATTTTTAATTGTTTTTTATGTGGTCAATAATGAATTATGCAAAAATAATACCAAGTTTATAACAAGCACGAGAAAGGAAGCACTTTGTGAGATAAAAATAATAAAATAATGATTATTCTTGTTTAACATCTACATTATGTGCATCATGATGATTTAAGCGTGCACTAATCTGGCGCTTTATTGCGCAAAAAAGAGCGAGGGAAAGAACCGTTATCATCAACGGTTCTTTGAGGGATATGTTACCAACTATTCGTGGATAATAACGCTTAACTCTCTGCGGGTGTTTCTATGTCTGAATAGGTTGCCAGCATCTGTAAGAATTTATATTTAGAATTCACCATTTTAGTTGAACGTTCATGTAAGGTATTAGCAATTGTTGGTTCAAGTGTTTCTAAACGACGGAAACGCTGTTCTTTCAATAATATCCCAGATAATAAATCGCTATTCGGTGCTTTTGAGTCAAGTAATAAACCTGGCTTGCCTTCAGCCATGCGACGTGGATCGTAACGATACAGCGGCCAGAATCCTGACTTAACTAAATCTTTCATTTGTTCGTGTGATTTAGCAAGATCATAACCATGCTCTTCACACGGGCTATAAGCAATAACTAGCGATGGTCCATTATAGGCTTCGGCTTCTTGCAAAGCTTTAAGTGTTTGATTAAGTTGCGAGCCTAACGCAATTTGTGCGACATAGACATGACCATACATCATTATATTAACACCAAGATCTTTACGGGCTTTATGCTTACCTAAATCTGCAAATTTTGATACAGCGCCCATAGGGGTAGCTTTTGACTGTTGGCCACCAGTATTAGAATAACACTGAGTATCTAATACTAATATATTGACGTTATCCGTTAAGCTCATCACATGATCAAGCCCACCAAAACCAATATCGTAAGCCCAGCCATCGCCACCAATGGCCCAAACTGATTTATCAATCAAATAATTGGCATCTTCGATCAATTCTTGTGCTTGCGCAGAACCTAAATGGGCAAGCTGTTCACGTAACAAGGCGACTTGTTGGCGTTTTTCAGCAATTGATGTTTCTGATGATTTTAAAGCGATAACAATTTCAGGTGAAATGTCGCCTGCAACATAATCAAGCAAACGCAATGCTCGTTTTTTATGTTGATCATAAGTAATGCGATAACCTAATGCAAACTCAGCATTATCTTCAAATAGCGAATTTGCCCAAGCGGGCCCACGACCAGCATTATCAGTAGTGTAAGGTGATGATGGAAGATTACCGCCATAAATGGATGAACACCCAGTGGCATTAGCAATCGCTAAATGGTCGCCATAAAGTTGCGTTAACAATTTAATGTATGGTGTTTCACCACAACCAGCACAAGCACCAGAATATTCAAATAGTGGTGTAAGTAATTGTGATGTACGTACATCAATGCGTTCAAGCGTGTTGATATCACGATCTGGCAATGCGGTAAAGTATTCAAAATTAGCTCGCTGAGTATCAATATTGTCGATACGTGATTGCATATTGATGGCTTTAATTGCAAAATTATTGCGATCACGGGCAGGGCAAACTTCGACACACAAGTTACAGCCTGTACAATCTTCTGGTGCAACTTGCAACACATAGCGTTGACCTTTCATATCACGGGCTTTGACTTCAAGCGAGCTTAATGAGTCTGGTGCATTAGCCATATCATCGGGCGCAACAACTTTTGCACGAATGGCAGCATGTGGGCAAGCAACAGCACAATGATTACATTGGGTACACAGTTCGGGTTGCCAAATAGGAATTTCTTCAGCAATGTTACGTTTTTCCCATTTAGTTGTGCCGATCGGCCATGTGCCATCAGGTGGAAATGCTGATACAGGTAAGCTATCGCCCAAACCAGCTAACATAGCGGCAGTGACTGTTTTAACAAAATTAGGCGCGTTAGCTGGCACAATTGGTGGCATCATGGCACTGCTTTGATCAACGCAACTAAGAGGAATTTGCTCAAGTGAGGCTATAGCTAAATCCAGTGCTTTCCAGTTATTTTCGACCAAATTTTGCCCTTTACTACTATAACTTTTAGCAATGACTTCTTTTAATTGGCTGATATTAAAATCATTTTTGAAAATTTCAGCAAGGTGAAAAAATGCTGCCTGCATGACGGTATTTATTCTGGCACCTAAGTTACATTCACGAGCAATTTTGGCCGCATTTATGATATAAAAATGTACGCGTTTTTGAATTAATTGTACTTGCACTTCTTTGGGTAGGCGATGCCAAATCTCATCTTTACTATAGGGTGTGTTAAGCAAAAAGATGCCATCATCTTTTAGTTTATCCACAATCTGATATTTATCGATAAACTGATCTTGATGGCAACCAATAAAATGGGCGCTGGTAATTAAATAAGGTGAATCGATTGGATCTAAACTGACACGTAAGTGAGATGTAGTTAAACCGCCAGCCTTTTTAGAGTCATACACAAAATACCCTTGTACATAAAAAGGTGAGCTATCGCCAATAATTTTAATATTATTTTTGGTTGCTGAAACGGTGCCATCACTACCGAGCCCATAAAAAAGAGCTTCAAGTGCAGATTTTTGTGGGATAGAGCAGTTTGGTAATGGTAAAGAAAGACCTGTTATATCGTCATAAATACCAACGGTAAAACGAGGTTTTGGCTTATTCGCTCTTAACTCAGTAAAAATCGCAAGTACACAGCGAGGATCGAACTCTTTTGACGATAACCCATAACGCCCCCCGATAATCAGTGGCATGCATGTGCGCTCTCCACGTGATAAGCTTTCGGCAAAAGCAGTAATAATATCTAAATACAGAGGTTCGGCTTGCGCTCCTGGTTCTTTAGTTCTATCAAGAACTGCGATTTTTTGGGCAGTATTTGGGATCACTGCAAGTAAATGTTCGGCAGAAAAAGGGCGAAATAATCTAACGATCACAACACCAACTTTTTCATTTTGTTTAAGTAGCACATCAACCACTTCTTTGGCGGTGCTAGCTCCCGATCCCATAATCACAATAATGCGTTCGGCATCACTAGCGCCGTAATATTCAAAAGGCTGATATCTTCTGCCTGTTTCTATTGCAAAAGCATCCATAGCATTAACAACATGCTGATAAGCATTATCATAATAGGTATTTATTGCTTCTCGGCATTGAAAATAGGTATCAGGATTAGCTGATGTACCGCGTGTTACTGGTTTGTCAGGCGTTAAAGCTTGTGCTCGATAAGCTTTAATAGCCTTATGCGGTAATAAGTTATGGATCTGTTCATCACTCAGTGGATAGATTTTATTAACTTCGTGCGATGTTCTAAATCCATCAAAAAAGTGAGTAAAAGGAACACGACTATTTAAACTGGCCATTTGTGCAATTAAGGCAAAATCTTGTGCTTCTTGCACCGAACTTGAACAAAGCATGGCAAAACCAGTTTGCCTAATTGCCATGACATCAGAATGATCGCCAAAAATTGAAAGGGCATGCGTTGCAACTGTTCGTGCAGCAACATGCAAAACAAAAGGTGTAAGTTCACCAGCTATTTTATATAGCGATGGGATCATTAAAAGTAAGCCTTGTGACGAAGTAAACGAAGTCGCAAGCGCACCTGTCATTAATGCACCATGAACAGTAGCAATTGCGCCTGCTTCGGATTGCATTTCAATTACTCGTGGCGTATCACCAAATACATTGGGCTTATTAAATTCCGCCCATGTGCTAGCTTGTTCTGCCATTGTTGAGCTTGGCGTAATTGGATAAATAGCGATGACTTCGTTTGCACGATAAGCAACAGATGACACTGCACTATTAGCATCTGATATGATCATTAAAAAACCTTTAATTTTATAGCGTTATGACATTACTAACTTTTTAATTATTAATATATTGTAACAGAAACTAAGATAGCTTTTAGTTATTTTTATGTTAAACATTTTGCTATTGCCTTACAAAATAAAAACATAAAAAGACAAAATTAATTAATTCAATTAATTAAATTAATATATAACTAAATAACGATTATAAAAATGATATCAGCAAGCTAAAAAACTAAAATAAGAATAGAAAATAATGAGCATAAAAGCGCAAGGTAATCATTAATAGAATGACGTTGATATGTTTTAGATATGTTATGCTAAAATTCATCAATATGTTATGGGTAGATATATAGATTTTTAAAAACAAAAGCAATAGCCAAATTGATTGACAAAATATCAGATAAGCAAGTAACCGATATACTACAAGCTGGTGATACCTATTTCCAAGAGTGTTCAATATTCTGTGTCATTTCCTTTTTTACACCTAGTTAACCGAAATGACACAGAATTTTGAATACTCTCATCCTATGTGTAACTACTCAACTGCCATTTTCTTAGGCTTTTTTATCCATTTTGTATCTACTTATTTTTACTCATTCGCTTAGTTCAAAAATAGGCAAATACATAAATTTATTTACAGCGTCATTTTTCTCGTTGCTTAGCAAGGTCAATAAGTTTGTCTAGGCTAATTAAAGAATTCATTACATCATTTTGACAAACACTTTCATCATTTTGATAGATATCTTCATCATCTTGATATGTATCTTCTCTTGTAATCCATATTAGCCAAGCTTTAACTGCTAAATATTCTTCAATGGTTAATGTTGCCCAGCGTTCAAATAGATGGCTCTCAGACAGTATTTTTTCAAAATCCATAATCCAAAATACGATTTTATCTATAAGATCTTTAATTCTTGCTTTTTTATCCCATATAACTCTTGCTTTAGCTAAAGCCTCAGCTCTAGCCATAGCTCTTGCTTTAGCTCTTACTTTAGCTCTAGTTCTACCTAAAGCTATATCTATAGCTTTAGCCTCAGCTTCAGCCTCAGCTCTAACTATAGCTTCATCTTCAGCTATAGCTATATCCATAGCTTTAGCTGAAGTAATAAGTAACCCAGGTAAATAATAAGCATAGGCTGATGGAGTAAATAAAAATAAAGCATCATCATAGTTTACGTATATATCAAGAGTAATATCTTGCCAATTCTTACCCAAAAATTGTTTTAGCGCTATTTCATCATCTGGCATCATTATTGGACCTAATTCCCACATCTCTTTCGGACGCTCTCGCCAAGAAAATGCCTCCGTTATTTTATTGAATAATATTTTTTCATATATAACATCATATTTTTCCTGTTCAGGAGCTATTACCTTTTTCACCACCCAAAAAGCCTCCTTTCTAAGTCATTTTTATTTACATAACATCTTTTTATTTCACTATCTATCTGATTGATCCTCACCAAAATATTTGGACAGGCTATACTAATTAGTACCCGTTTTATCAGGTTATTGTTACGATAAACAAAAAAACAAAAGAAATCACCCATGACAAATCGCATTTCAAGAAGAAAAAAACGCCGTTTTACTTACCAATAAAAAAACAAATGATGATTCTATATCAACATGCTAAAAAATAAACAAATATTATTACTGAATATGACATCACTAAATCCGCATTAGATAAGTGGATAAAGCAATATCAAACCACTGCCTATTGTTTAAACTCTGCGCTAAATTTTTTGACACATAATATGTTCTTCTATGATTGTTAGTTATATCATAGAAGTGGCATTTGCCCATTTTTTGGCTAGAATTAAACCTATTTCGCTTTCCAACAGAATTCAATTTAATTTGAAATAATAGCCATTACAATTAATTGAGATGGCCTCCAATTTTCTCCAATTCAATATAAAAATGATTAATGATATTTTCTTCCAATTCATCATAATTAATTAAACAACGATTAAAATTATTATCTAGAGTAAATAGATTTTTATCGATACCTATAAAATTTTCATCACAATGAGCTAACATTCTATAGCAATCTTTTCTATAAATAATTCCTTTAAATCCGTTATTTCCTTTATAGACTTCTAATTTATATTCTGCGTAATCATCTTTGGTATCAACTTTGTAAATTATTGTTTTTATTAATTCATATTGTTTTAGTTCTGCCATTGAGTTTTCCCATTATTTATTAGTACTCTTAATTCTATTTTATATCAATTTATATAGATACTTGTCCAAAGATATTATGGTTATCTATCTTAGCAAAGCTAGGCTGGTACTGAATAAGCTACATTAGTTTAATTAATTTTAAGAATAATGATAATTATAACAAATTGAGTGGCCCAAATATTTTCTCTAGCTTAATATAAAAATTATTAATGATATCTTCTTCCGACTTGTTGTAATAAAAATAAAAATCTTCAATAAATAAAGATACATCGCTATTTACAAATCTTTTAACATCATAACGACGTTTCAATCTATATGAGTCTAACCGATAACCAATACCTCTAAAATCTTTGTCTCCTTTATAAATTTCTAATTTAAATTCTTCGTAATGCTCATCTTTACTTAATTCATAAATGATCGTTTTTATTAATTCATATTTTTTTATCTTTGCCATTTTAATTTTTTCCAGTGTTTATTTGAGTATTACAGGATACTAAGCAACACGACTCAACTTTTCTTTAACCTATATCAATTTATATAGTAATTATAATTAATTGAGAGAGCTAAAATTTTTCTCTAATTCATTATAAAAAATATTAATGATATCTTCTTCTGATTCATTATAATTAATAAAATTAAGACTGAAATTATTATCTGGACTAAAAATAAATTCATCGCACTTTGCAAGACCTCCTTTATAATTAGCTCGCATTCGATATAGCTCCTTTCTATAGACGATGCCTTTAAATACGTTTTCCCTTCTATATATTTCTAATCGATATTCTATGGAACCTTCATCGGTATCTACCTCATATATCATCGTTTTTATTAATTTATATTTTTTTAGTTCTGCCATTGGATTTCCCCATTATTTATTAAGGCTATTAATTCTCTTTTACATCAATGTATATCTTCCCCCAACCTTATTTTTTACTGAAGGAGGGGCGGATATGTAACTACCCCCTAAAATAGTACAGCAAAAAAGTAGAAAATTCTCTATGATAAAAGTAAAGGGGATTCAATTATGAAAAAAATGACTGAACATCAAATCGTAGCTATTTTAAAAGAAGCTGAAGCGGGTATTCCTGTCAAGGAGCTCTGTCGTAAATAGGGCATGGGTAATTCAACTTTCTATAAATGGCGGGAAAAATACGGTGGTATGGAAACGTCGGATATTAAACGCTTAAAGGAGCTGGAGGCTGAAAACCGTAAGCTTAAACAGATGTTTGCTGAGCTAAGTTTAAAATCACAGCTCCAGGAAGAAATCATAAAAAAGCTTTAGTGCCCACAAAGGTACGTAAAACGTGGGCATAGGCGCTACAAAAAAATCATTCAGTTACTATTGCTATGAGTTGTGCCATTGTTGGTTTAAGTCGTTGAGCTTACTATTATCAACCTAAGTTACTGGATGATTCGGTGATTGTTTCGGTGTTGAATGCTATCACAGACCGACATTTACGCTGGGGCTTTCCTAAGTGTTTTAATCGAATCAGAAAGCTGGGATATCGTTGGAATCATAAACGTGTTTATCGGGTGTATTGTGAGTTAAAACTGAATCTTAAAACCAAACGAAAACAATGAATTCCACCTCGGGAGCCAGAAAAGTTATTGGTTCCCAATAAACAAGGTGAATGTTGGTCAATGGATTTTACGAGTGATAGTCGTTGCAATCAACGTCGTTTTAGAGCCTTCTGTAAATACCCCAAACTTAGTACACAACTCACGTAGAAAATTAAGCTGCCTGTTTTAGTGTTTTATACTCAAGCGGTGTCATGTTATTTCATGCCTCATGTGGTCTTTCGGTGTTATAAATCGTTAACCCTTCTTCGGTTATTCTCCTTGCTTGCGCTAAGTTGTTAAAAAGATATAAATCGAGTACTTCAGTACGATAGGTACGATTAAATCGTTCAATATAGCCATTTTGATAAGGTGTTGCTTATACAGATAAGCATACCAAAGATCGATCTATTGGTATGCTTATTTTTAAGCTTTTTATTTTATAACTTTAATGCTTGAACGCTTTGTACTAGATCAGCAAGTTGTGTAACAATTTGAGCTCCTGTATTAGCTTCATCGCCACCAAGTGCTTTATTGCGCACAAAGTCGGTTTTAATTTGCTGCCAGCGTTTTGTCTGTTCTTCGGTAAGTACATTACGGATTTCTGCCAATTTTAATAAATTTTCTTCTGCTCCATTAGTAAGCAATTGTGCTTCTCCAAGGTAGTGATCTTCAATAATCTGATTAAGTTCTTCATCATTCATCACTGAGGATATTTTTTCCGCAAGTTTATTCATATTACGGTAACTACCTTGCAACTTAAATGGAGGTTCGGTTCGATATTTATCAGATTGTGCCGCACTAATAATGTATTGTTGATTAACTTTAAATACTACTTCACGAACTTTTAATAGATGACGAAGTACGGCAACAATTTCATTAATTTCGGCTTGGCTATAAGCATAACTAAGCTCGTTAGTGTTAAGTGGCTTTCCTTGCGCATGATCGATTAATAGATAAAGATCATTAAGATCGCGTAAGGCAAGAGGGGAAAGGATAGGATTGGATGTTAAGCAGTTTTCAATATAGCTTGATGCAAATACTTCATCCATTCCGCCAAGCACTTCCCCTAAATTATAAATATCTGCACGGTTAGCCAACATGTCAGGAATTTTAAAAACTTCACCAGATTCGGTATAGGGGTTACCAGCCATAATTACGCAGAATTTTTTGCCACGAAGATCATACGTTTTGGTTTTTCCTTTCCAAACCCCTTCAATGCGCCTAGAGCCGTCACATAGTGAAATAAATTTTTGTAAAAACTCAGGGTTGGTGTGTTGGATATCATCAAGATAAAGCATAACGTTGTTACCCATTTCAAGTGCTAAGTTAAGCTTTTCAAGTTCTTGACGGGCGGTTGCATTTGGTGCTTGCTCAGGATCAAAAGATAACACACTATGCCCTAACGCAGGTCCATTAATTTTCATAAAAATTAAACCAAGTCGGTTGGCAATATATTCCATTAAGGTTGTTTTACCATAACCTGGAGGGGATATGAGTAATAATAATCCCATTAAATCGGTACGACGGCTTTCTCCTACAGTTCCCATTTGTTTTGCCAAGTTATCACCAATAATTGGTAGGTAAACTTGATTAATGAGTTTATTACGTACAAATGAACTTAATGGTTTTGCTTTAAATTCCTCAAGATGTAAAAAATGACGTTGTTCTTCTAAAACTTCTTGGCGAAGCATTTGGTAATGCTTAAATTCTGGAATTACTACACGCGATTGTTTACGCATACGACTGAAGAAGTCATCTAGATTTATATTTAATTGCCCTTGCTTAATGCTTGGGTGTTCGCCTAATAGATCGTTAACGGTAATATCAAGGTCAATTTCGCTAATTGTTGTGGTGATGCCATTTTCTCTATCTAAAATACATAGCATAGCTGCTTCAGCAATATAAGCTACAAATTTTTGATACTGGGGTAGGGTGCATAGACCTTTAAACCAACTTTCGATTAGATTCCAACGATCTGCTAGTCGTGTCATCAGGCTTATTTGTGATTGATTAAAGTCCACCCACATGTGAGATTGCTCTAGTTGCGTTTTTAATCCTTCAAACAATATTTGGCTATATTTACTTAATGTAAATTGTTGCGGTGTTTCGGCTAATATATAGCTTAAATATTCGGATGCTTGTTTAACATGATAATTATCATGTTGTATTGGATATTTTTGTAGAAATAAACTGAGTTCTTCAAATATCTCTGTACGAAGATTTTTTAAGCCTTCTTCATGCCCAAACAGTGAGTAAATATCTAGACAGGTTTTAGCGCGTTCAGGCCATAACTTAGCGATGTCATTTTTTTGATTATAATGCCAATAAAGCATAGCTAGACTGCGTGCTAAAGGATTATAACGTAGTAAGCCTGCTATCTCACCTAGTGGAATAATTTTTAATAATATTTTTACAGCATCATGATCGTGAATGCCTTTTTCATAGCCTTCTCGATATCGTATTGCTGCATAATCACGAACAGTTTTATTCAATAGTTCAGGTTGATTTAATTGCGTAGTTAGTTTTTCATAAGTTAATTCATCATCTTTTTTTAATGCAGAATTAATGATTGAATAAGCAAGATATTCTGCACGATAGACTGTAGGTGATTCTGATTCTAATGAAATTGTCCAAAATGGTTTGTAGCTTTCTAGTTTAGGATGTTCTATTTTTTCTTGATAATCGGTACCAGTTAATTGTAAATATAGGTGGCCTGCTTTAGGTACGACTGTTAGATCAAGTTCCTGTGTATTGACACTAAACTTATGTCTTGGCCCAAGCTTTATGATATTACCGCCTGATTCAAAAATCTCTGATTTATCACGTAAAGCGCGGATTGCTTGATCTTGTGCGCTTTTGAATCGGGATTCAATATCGTCTGCTTTAACATTATCAAATAGTGCTCTTAGTTTTTCGACGATTTCACGAATTTTTTGGGCTAAAGGATCTGCAACAAAAAAAGCATTGAGTTCTGTTTGGTCTGAAAACTTTGCGGTTCTTCTTGGTATGCTATCTAAAATTCGTTGCGCTGCGGTCTGTAGTGCTTCACTGCGTCTAGCTCTGTCTTCTAGAAGCGCTTGCTTATGTGTTTCAAACGATTCTAATATTTCTTCACGTTTTGCTAAGATATCATTTAAAAACTCTTCACTTTCGCTAAATTGATTTTCCAGTTCTTCTAATTGAACTAACAGCCTAGAAAGCTCATCTTCACATTTTTCAGGCGTTGTAGCAAGTCCTAGTGCATTAGCTATACTTTGACTAAATAGTTTGAATTGAGCGCCAAATTGGGCGATCATTTCAGTACTCGAAAAATTTTTTCGGTTTTGATTTATTCTTGCTTTGGTTTGATTAAGTTTTGAATAAACTTCTGCAATTGATTCAATGATTTTTGTTTGCAATGTAACATCATCAAACTTTAATGATGCCATTAATTGCGATAGCATATCTAAATCATTAGACATATCATCAGCCATTTTTGTTGGCTTACTGAGTTTTGCGACAGAATCTGCTTTCGCAATGTCATTTTCAATGTCATCAATTTTTGATATGAATGGCTCTAAGGCTTGTTCACTACCTAGAAATTCTGCTGTGGCTAAATAAACGATAGATTGGCGTTTTTTAAGTTCATCTTCCATTATATCGATTTGATCTAAATCGATATAACGGTAAGTTCTTAAAGTGACAAGACTACCCAATTGCATTTTGATTGCATTCAGGGCATCGACATATTCTTGGGTTTCTTTCCAACTATCAGGATATAATTTTGCTAATAGATCTTGTTGATTTGAAATCGCTTCGCGCATGGCGCTATTTGATTGGCGGCGTATACTTTCAACTTTTTCATATTCATCAAGCACTAATTCGCTTGTTTGCGAAATATTACGAAGAATTGGTGTAAAAGGTAAATTTTTCTCGTCATTTAGCCAAAAGTAGGTATCAAAAAGTTTTTTAGTGTCTTCACTTAATTTGCCGTATAGCTGGGATGATACTGATTGGTTGTCAATTTCGCGAGCAATAAAATAAAGATCTGATATGCCTCGAACTAGTTCAGCATTACCTATTCTACCTAAAAAGCTATTATTTGTTGGTTGTTTTGCAGCAAATTCATCACTATAAAATGGTGTTTGCCATATTTGCATTGGATGGACCCGAGTTGGTTCATTACTTTCTCCCTCAAACACAACCATTCTACCATCTTCAAAAACTGCATAACCATGACCTAAAATAGGGCTATTGAGTTTACGCTCAATCATATTATAGTTAAATAATGCTAATCGACCAGATGTTGGATCATAAAATATATATAAAACATCTTCGCCATTAGGTGAACGTCTGATACGTCTAAAACGCATTCCTGACATTGATTGATCAAATGTTTTATATTCGCCATTTTGTAAATAGTAGCCACCAGGGAAAATAATTCCATGATCTTCTGGGAGTTGGATACAAGCTTGACCAATAAAATCAATTCGTTGGACTTGTTGTGTTAGCGTATTATAGACTAAGTACCGCCAATTATCTTCACGATAAGGTAATACTTTTAGTAGAATTAGTGATCCTACTTTAGCATATTCTATTTTAGCGTCATTAATGGATTGATTTTTATCGATGACATCTTCGCGGTAAATTCCAAGCCCATCGTTAGTGTTATTTTCACATTTTATTGTTAAATCACCACCAATGGTTTCAACAAAAATAGTATCTAACACGTTAACATGTGGAAATCGCCCATTAATAATATTTTCACGTGTGGTCTCTTGCCATTCAAAATCATAAGCAGGTGGAAGAGCTATATCTCGTTCACCACGGTTATCTATATAATTAATATTTTTTTTATCGGTTGATATAGACCACCGAAAAACGCGAATATCACTTACCCGTTCACCAATTTGGAAACTAGCTAGTAACTTACCATCACGTTCAACAAGTTGTAATAACTGAGCATTTTTATAATAAGTATAAAGTTCATTAAAATCTTGAACAAATCGATCAATGTTTAAGAAGGTATCAGAAAGAGCAACAGGATCTGCTTCGTAATTACCATCACGGTCGATAAGCTGATAAAGAGAAAAGACATCTTCAATTTTGGTTTCTTTTTTTAACCCTAAAAAAACGTTATAGCCAAATAATAGCCAATCACCAAAACGAACAATATCTCTTGCTATACAGTTATTTTCAGTTCTTATACGAATTCGCGCGGTAATTGACATATCGCTTTTACCGAATTCAGAAAGCCGTTGTTGATTTAATGTTTCTGTTTTTTGGTTAAGCTCTTGCCCTAATGATGTTAGACGTTTACGAAGAATTTCATAAGCACCGCCTTCGGCAACTGCTTTATCTAATGTTGTTTGTTTTTCAATATCTTGTTGTATTTCTGACATTTTTAACTCATTATGATTATACAGAAAAGCTTATTGTTTTCGGTAGAAACGTATTATCTACCGAAAACAGATGATAGCGATAAGCCAAATTAATAACTATCGAAGAACATGTTCATTATTTATTGTCATTTTCTGTAGATAGAAATTGTTTTGCTAGTGCTTTTAAATCAGTATTTTGCAATGTTTCTTTTAGATCAACATGCTTATCGCCTGATAAGCGTGATAACACTGATTGCAACGCCGATTGAAGAACAGGGCTTTGATTAACTGTTCCTTCAATAGCTTTACCAACACTAATTGCTTTAGAGAAGCTGTTAAAGAAGTTATCGTTACCGCCCACAATTTCGATATTGGCTTTACTAAATGCTGCAGCAAGAACATCTGCTTGCTCTCTTGCAATTTCTTTATTGGCAGTAATAGCAGCCATAGCTTGTTCAAATCCTTTTTCCAGTGCCAAACGGAATTCCTCATGGTGTTGAGATTGTTCGCTCATTGTGCCCATAGCTTGGAATTTCTCAACTAAACCACTAGCTTCAGCTGTTAAACGTTCACGTATTACTAGTGCTTCAGCAAGACCTTGCTCTTTTGTTGCCGATGCTTTAGCTAAACCGATTCGTTCATCACCACGAGCTTGTGCTGAAAGTTTTTCTTCAAGTACTTTCGCTTCTGTTAAGCCTTGTTTCTCGATTGCAACAGCTTTAGCTTCAATGACTTTTGCTTCTGATAATCCTTTTTCTTGGTTACCTTTTGCTTCTGCTAATAAAGTTTCTGCTGTGATATTTGCTTTGACTAATCCTTCTTTCTCTTCAGCTTCTGCTCGTGCTTTACGTACTTTTGCTTCAGCAAGACCAATTGCCGCTTCTTCAGCTTCAATACCTTGTGCTAATTGTTTTTTCGCTTCGGCTTGCTTAGCTGCTGCTTCAAGTTCAGCTTGTGCCATTGTGCTAATTTCAATAGCGCGGTGTTTTGATGCTTGTTCGTCAGCTTCTGCTTGCTTAACTTGCTTGACTAACTCTTGTTCAGCTCTTGCTTCTGCTTCAATAATCGTTGTTTGTTTTTCACGATCTGCTTTTGAAACTTCACGTACTTCTTTAATGTTTTCTTCTTCGACTGCAACTGTTTTTTCAACAGCAACACGTTCTCTTATTACATTGGCAATAAGCTTTTTTTCTTCTTCAAGTACTTTATCTTTTTCAATACGTTGCAATTCAACCTCGCGTTCACGAGCAACAATTTCAAGTGAACGTGCTCTTTCAACTCGCTCTTCTTCTATTGCAATAGCTCTTAAGCGGTTTTGTTGTGCAACTTCGACTTCACGTAAACGATTTTCTTCTCGTACTTCAATTTCTTGTTGTGATTGAATTCTAGCTTGTTCTGCTTTCAAACGCTCTTCTTCTTGTACTTTTAGCGTTTCAGCCGCTTCACGTGCTCGAATTGTTTCTATTTCTCTTTTTTGTCTTGCTTCAGCATCTGCTTGTTGTCGTTCAAGTTCAAGTTTTGCTTCAATTGTTTCGGTATCTTTCTTTTTTAATGCGAGTTCAAGATCTCTTTCTCGTTTGTTAGTTTCATCTTTATGAACAGCTGTAATGGATGTAATTTTATTAATCCCTTCAGCATCAAAAATATTATCAGGATCAAGAGATTTTATTGGCGTTTGTTCTAAATAATCGATAGCAACATCTTCTAAAGCATAACCATTTAGATCCTTTCCGATAACATCAATAATGCGTTCACGAAAGTTCATGCGATCTTCAAACAGTTTTGATAACTCGAATTGTTTCCCGACGGTTTTTAGCGCTTCTGAAAATTTTGCACTAAAGAGTGAACTTACTGCTTTTTGATCTGAAGCTCTATCTACACCAATAGATTTAGCTACTTTTAACACATCTTCAGTCGTTTCGTTAACGCGTAAATAAAAAGCAACACAGATATCTGCACGTAAATTATCTTTACAAATTAAACCATCTTTACCACGACGCTCTACATCAAAAGTAATCAATGAAATTTTCATAAATTCTTTTTTATAGATAACAGGGTAAACTAAGGCCCCTGTAAAGTGCACTT